>JBDSAB010000612.1:0-9914 GCA_039922395.1 Caldimonas sp. | reverse complement strand
TGATCGTCGACATGACAGACTTCTTCAAGCAGTACCACTCGATCAAGCCATACCTCGTCAACGACGAGATGCCGCCCGAGAAGGAGCGCCTGCAGTCGCCCGAGGAGCGCGACGAGCTGAACGGCCTGTACGAGTGCATCCTGTGCGCGAGCTGCTCGACCGCCTGCCCTAGCTTCTGGTGGAGCCCGGATCGCTTCGTCGGTCCGGCCGGTCTGTTGCAGGCCTACCGCTTCATCGCCGATAGCCGCGACCAGGATACCGGCGCGCGCCTCGACAACCTCGAGGACCCGTACCGCCTGTTCCGCTGCCACACGATCATGAACTGCGTCGACGTCTGCCCGAAGGGGCTGAACCCGGCCGGCGCGATCAGCAAGATCAAGGAGCTGATGGTGCGTCGCGCGGTCTGATCGCGCCATCGAACCTGACCTTCAGCGCCATGCCGCCCGCCATGCAAGCCGTCATCGACGATCGAGCGCTCAGCAAGCTGCGCTGGCGCTGCCGCCGCGGCCTGCTCGAGAACGACCTGCTGATCGAGCGCTTTTTTGCGACCCACGGTGCGGCGATCACGCCCGCGCAGGCAGAGGGCCTGGAGGTGCTGATGGACCTGCCCGACAACGACCTGCTCGATCTGCTGTTGCGCCGCACCGAACCGGCCGAATTCGATCACGCGGGCGCGCTTGAAGTGCTGGGGCTGCTGCGCAAGCCGCAATAGATTCTTGTTGATCACGATCCACGACTTTTCCGAGGAATGAGCATGACACCGTCCGATGTAAAGGCCACCCTGTCGTTTTCGGACGGCAGCGCCGCGATGGATTTGCCGATCTACAAGGGCTCGGTCGGCCCGGATGTGATCGACATCCGCAAGCTCTACGCGCAGACGGGGAAGTTCACTTATGACCCCGGCTTCCTGTCGACTGCATCGTGCAATTCGACGATCACCTACATCGACGGCGACAAGGGCGAGCTGCTGTACCGCGGCTACCCGATCGAGCAGCTGGCCGAGAACTGTGATTTCATGGAGACCTGCTACCTGCTGCTGAACGGCGATCTGCCGAGCGAGGGGGAGCGCAAGAAGTTCACGAAGCTCGTCACCAACCACACGATGGTGAACGAGCAGATGCAATTCTTCCTGCGCGGGTTCCGGCGCGATGCGCACCCGATGGCGATCATGACGGGGCTGGTCGGCGCGCTGTCGGCCTTCTATCACGACTCCACCGACATCAACAACCCGCTGCACCGCGAGATCTCGGCGATCCGCCTGATCGCGAAGATGCCGACGCTGGTCGCGATGGCCTACAAGTACACGGTCGGCCAGCCGTACATCTACCCGAAGAACGACCTCTCGTACGCCGGCAACTTCATGCGGATGATGTTCGCGACGCCGTGCGAGGACTACGTGCCGAACGAGGTGCTGGTCCGCGCGATGGACCGCATCTTCATCCTGCACGCCGACCACGAGCAGAACGCGTCGACCTCAACGGTGCGCCTGTGCGGCTCGTCGGGCACCAATCCGTTCGCCGCGATCGCGGCCGGTGTCGCGTGTCTGTGGGGCCCGGCGCACGGCGGTGCGAACGAAGCGGCGCTGAACATGCTCGAGGATGTCCAGAAGATGGGCGGCGTCGAGAAGATCGGCGAGTTCATCCGCCAGGTCAAGGACAAGAATTCGGGCATCAAGCTGATGGGTTTCGGGCACCGGGTCTACAAGAACTACGACCCGCGTGCCAAGTTGATGCGCGAGACCTGCCACGAGGTGCTCGACACCCTCGGCCTGCACGACGATCCGATCTTCAAGCTCGCGATGGCGCTCGAGAAGATCGCGCTCGAAGATGAATACTTCGTCGCCCGCAAGCTCTACCCGAACGTCGACTTCTATTCCGGCATCGTGCAGCGCGCGATCGGCATCCCGGTCAGCCTGTTCACCGCGATCTTCGCGCTGGCCCGCACGGTCGGCTGGATCGCGCAGCTGAACGAGATGATCGCCGACCCGGAGTACAAGATCGGCCGCCCGCGTCAGCTCTACACCGGCGCCACCGCGCGCACCGTGAAGCCGATCCGCGAGCGCGCCTGACGCCGACAGCGCAGACGAAACGAGGCGAATCGCCATGGGCCGCACGCTCTACGACAAGATCTGGGACGAGCACGTCATCCACACCGAGGACGACGGTACCGCGGTGCTCTACATCGATCGCCACCTCGTCCACGAAGTCACCAGCCCGCAGGCGTTCGAAGGTCTCGAGCTGGCGGGGCGCAAGGTCTGGCGCCTTTCGGCGAACCTTGCGGTCAGCGACCACAACGTGCCGACCACCGACCGCTCGCTCGGCATCGCCGATCCGATCTCGCGCCTGCAGGTCGACACCCTCGACACCAACTGCGATCGATACGGCATCACGCAGTTCAAGATGAACGATGTGCGGCAGGGCATCGTCCATGTGATCGGTCCCGAGCAAGGCGCGACCTTGCCTGGCATGACGGTCGTTTGCGGCGACTCTCACACTTCGACGCACGGCGCCTTCGGCGCGTTGGCGCACGGCATCGGGACCAGCGAGGTTGAACACGTCCTCGCGACGCAGACGCTGCTGGCACGCAAGGCGAAGAACCTGCTGATCCGGGTCGACGGCGTACTGCCGCGCGGATGCAGCGCGAAAGATCTGGTGCTCGCGATCATCGGCAAGATCGGCACGGCTGGCGGTACCGGCTACACGATCGAGTTCGCCGGCAGCGCCATTCGCGCGCTCAGCATGGAAGGCCGCATGACGGTCTGCAACATGGCGATCGAAGCCGGTGCGCGAGCCGGGCTGATCGCCGTCGACGAGACCACGATCGCCTATGTGCGGGGTCGTCCGTTCAGCCCGAACGGAGTCTCCTTGAAGCAGGCCGAAGCGTATTGGCGCAGCCTGCACTCCGACGCCGACGCGCGTTGGGACACTGTCGTCACGCTCGATGCCGCTGAGGTTCGGCCACAGGTGACGTGGGGCACGTCGCCCGAGATGGTCGTCGCGATCGACGATCGCGTGCCCGATCCCGAGCGCGAGAAGGATCCCGGCCGTCGCGACGCGATGGAGCGCGCATTGACCTACATGGCGCTGCAGCCGAACGTGCCGATGGTCGACATCCGGATTGACAAGGTCTTCATCGGCTCTTGCACCAATTCGCGCATCGAGGACCTTCGCGAGGCCGCAGCGGTCGTGCGCCGTCTCGGCAGCCGCATCGCGAGCAACGTCAAGCTCGCGATGGTAGTGCCGGGTTCGGGCCTCGTGAAGGAGCAGGCCGAGCGCGAAGGACTCGACGAGATCTTCAAGCGCGCCGGTTTCGAGTGGCGCGAACCCGGTTGCTCGATGTGCCTGGCGATGAACGCCGACCGGCTTGAGCCGGGCGAGCGCTGCGCGTCGACCAGCAACCGCAATTTCGAGGGCCGCCAGGGCGCCGGCGGCCGGACCCATCTCGTCAGCCCGGCGATGGCCGCCGCGGCAGCGATCGAAGGTCACTTCGTCGACGTGCGTCGACTAGCTGACCGCTAAAGACAAGGTGAGCAGCATGGAACCGTTTCGCGTGCACAAAGGCCTGGTCGCGCCAATGGACCGCGAGAACGTCGACACCGACGCCATCATCCCGAAGCAATTCCTGAAGTCGATCAAGCGTTCCGGGTTCGGTCCGAACCTGTTCGATGCATGGCGTTACCTCGATCCGGGCGAGCCGGGACAGGATCCGGCGTCGCGCAAGCCGAATCCGGATTTTGTCCTGAACCAGCCGCGCTACCGCGGAGCGTCGGTGCTGCTCGCGCGCAAAAACTTCGGCTGTGGCTCGTCGCGTGAGCACGCCCCTTGGGCGTTGCAGCAGTACGGCTTTCGCGCGCTGATTGCGCCGAGCTATGCCGACATCTTCTTCAACAACTGCTTCAAGAATGGCGTGCTGCCGATCCAGCTGCCTGAGCACGAGGTGAGCGCGCTGTTCCACGAGGTTGCGGCGTTTCCGGGGTACGCCGTCACGATCGATCTCGAACGGCAAGTCGTGGTCAAGCCGGACGACAAGGCGATCGCGTTCGATGTCGAATCGTTCCGCAAGTACTGCCTGCTGGGTGGCTACGACGACGTGGCGCTGACTCTGCGCCACGCCGACAAGATTCGCGCGTTCGAAGCCGAGCGGCTGCTGACGAAGCCGTGGCTCGACCAGCGCGTGTGACGTGACGATGCATCGAGCCCGCCGGGAGCCACTGATTTGAAGATAGCCATCCTGCCGGGCGACGGCATCGGCACCGAGATCGTTGCCCAAGCCGAGCGCGTGCTGAAGGTGCTCGACCTTCGCTTCGAGACCGAGTCAGCGCTGGTCGGTGGAGCCGCTTATGAAGCAAGCGGCCATCCGCTGCCGGAGTCGACGCTGCGCCTTGCACAGGCCGCCGATGCGGTGCTGTTCGGTGCGGTCGGCGACTGGAAATACGACAAGCTCGAGCGGGCGCTGCGCCCCGAGCAGGCGATCCTCGGTTTGCGCAAGGCGCTCGGCCTGTTCGCGAACTTCCGCCCCGCGATCTGTTATCCGGAGCTGACGCATGCCTCCAGCCTGAAGCCGGAACTGGTCGCCGGCCTCGACATCCTGATCATCCGCGAGCTGACCGGTGACATCTATTTCGGTCAGCCACGAGGTCGGCGCCCGGCGCCCGACGGTGCGTTCGCTGGCGCCGAGGAAGCCTTCGACACGATGCGCTACACGCGCCCCGAGATCGAGCGCATCGCTCACGTGGCGTTCGGCGCGGCGCGCAAGCGCGGCGGCAAGCTGACCAGCGTCGACAAGGCGAATGTCCTCGAGACGTTCCAGTTCTGGAAAGACGTCGTCAGCGAGGTCCACGCGCAGTACGCGGACGTGAAGCTCGATCACATGTACGTCGACAACGCGGCGATGCAGTTGGTGCGCGCGCCGAAGTCGTTCGACGTCATCGTCACCGGCAACATGTTCGGCGACATCCTGTCGGACGAGGCGGCGATGCTGACCGGGTCGATCGGCATGCTGCCGTCGGCGTCGATGGATGCGAACGGCAAAGGCCTCTACGAACCGAGCCACGGCAGTGCGCCCGACATCGCCGGCCGCAACATCGCCAATCCGCTCGCTACAATCTTGTCCGTCGCCATGATGCTCCGCTACTCCCTGAACCAGCCCGAGGCGGCCGACCGCATCGAGGCGGCGGTGCGCGACGTGCTCGCGTCGGGGCTGCGCACGGCGGACATCTGGTCCGAAGGCGACACGCGCGTCGGCACCCGCGAGATGGGTGACGCAGTCGTCGCAGCGATCACCAAGAAGACGACCACCAAGAGCTAGTCACGCTCCGGTTCGTCTCGCCCACACCCGGTGCAGTCGAACCGGGGCAGCAAAGGTTTCCACGAACTTTTCAAGGGGCATGACGATGGAACTCACAGGATTTGTCGGTTGGCGCGGCATGGTCGGCTCCGTGCTGCTCGACCGGATGAAGGCCGAGAGCGACTTCGACCTGATCGAGCCGATCTTCTTCAGTACCAGCAATGCCGGCGGCGACGCGCCGCCGATGGCGCGCAACGAAACCCGGTTGCACGACGCCTACGACATCGAGAAGCTGAAGCGCTGCAGCGTCATCATCACGACGCAAGGCGGCGACTACACCAACGACGTCTTCGCGAAGTTGCGCGGAGCCGGCTGGAACGGCCACTGGATCGATGCGGCGTCGACACTGCGGATGAGCAGCGATGCGGTGATCGTGCTCGACCCGGTCAACATGGACGTCATTCGTGATGCGGTCGCACGCGGCGGACGCAACTGGATCGGTGGAAACTGCACCGTGAGCTGCATGCTGATGGGCGTTGGCGCCCTGTTCAAGGCTGGGCTCGTCGAGTGGATGAGCACGATGACCTACCAGGCCGCATCCGGCGGCGGCGCCGCGCACATGCGCGAACTGCTGACCCAGTTCGGCACGCTGAACGCGGAGGTACGGGGCCTGCTCGACGATCCGAAGAGCGCGATCCTCGAAATCGACCGCCGCGTCCTGACCAAGCAACAGGACTTGAACGACCTCGAGACGGCGCAGTTCGGCGTGCCGCTCGGCGGCAGCCTCATCCCGTGGATCGACAAGGACCTCGGCGTGGGCAAGCAGGCCGGCGACGAGGGGTGGGGCGTCAGCCGCGAGGAGTGGAAGGGCGGGGCCGAGACCAACAAGATTCTCGGCCGAGGGCGAACGGCGGATCGCCCGGCGATCCCGGTCGACGGGCTCTGTGTGCGGATCGGAGCAATGCGCTGCCACAGCCAGGCGCTGATGTTCCGTCTGACCCGCGACGTGCCGCTTGCCGACATCGAAGCGCTGATCGCGAACGACAACCCGTGGGTCAAGGTCGTTCCGAACAACCGCACGGCGACGATGACCGACCTGACGCCGGTCGCCGTGACCGGCACGCTCGACATCCCGGTTGGGCGCCTCCGCAAGATGGCGATGGGCGAGCGCTACCTGAGCGCGTTCACGGTCGGTGACCAGTTGCTATGGGGTGCGGCGGAGCCGTTGCGCCGCATGCTGCGCATCCTGCTCGAACGCTGAAGCGGCCACGGAGCAGGGCGACGCCGTTGTCGCCTTGCAACATTCGCGTGCAGATCGCTCAGAAGGCGAGCGCACGAGAACGTCAGACTATGCATTAGCTTGTCACCCTATGGGGCTGATGTTATGGTCTTTTCTGGCTTGCGCGCCCGGGTTGCGTGAATCGCGCGAGGGTGTCGCCGACATCGGCGGGCTTCGCTGCTAACAGCCACATCGTGTATCCGGGAGAGGCCTTGAAAAGAAAACACAAGTTCTCGGGGCGTGTCGCCCTTTCGGGCGCTGCCGCGGCGACCCTCATGCTGGCCGTTACCGACGCGTCCGCGTTGGGTCTCGGCCGGCTGTCGGTCCAGTCGGCACTCGGGGAGTCGCTGCAGGCCGAGATCGAAATCACCAGCATGTCGGCCGAAGAGGCCGCCAACCTGCGGATACGCGTGGCTCCGCCGGAAGCCTATCGCTCCGCCAACGTCGAATACAACGCAGTGCTGCCGGGCACCCGTGCCACGCTGCAGCGCCGCCCCGATGGCCGCCAGTTCGTGCGGTTGACCAGCGATCGCGGCGTGCAAGAGCCGTTTGTCGACGTCATCCTCGAGATCTCCTGGGCGACCGGACGCCTCGTTCGCGAATACACGCTGCTGTTCGATCCGCCGACGATGGCACGCGCACCGGCTCCGAGCCCGGCTGTTCCCGCGGCCGCTGCGCGCTCGACGGCACCGGCCGTCGCTGAGGCGCCACCGGCTGCACCGATGTCGCCGCCGCCTGTGGCGGCACCGCGCGCCGAGCGGCGGGTTGCCGCCGCGCCTTCGCCCGCCGCCGCGCCATCGGAATCGCGCGCACCCAGTCCGCCCAGCGCGCCGAGTACTCCGAGCGCGCCTTTGGCGGGCTCCGGTGCTGACGAGTACCGCGTTCGTCCCGGAGATTCGCTCTCGCGCATCGCGACGAAGACACAGCGACCTGGTGTTTCGCTCGACCAGATGCTGGTCGCGTTGTTCCGCACCAACCCGCAGGCCTTCATCAGCAACAACATGAACCGCCTGAAGTCGGGAGCGGTGCTTGCGGTTCCGACGGCCGATGCGGCCCAGGCGATCGCGCCGCCTCAAGCGCGTGAAGTTATCACCGCGCAGAGCGCCGACTTCGGTGCCTACCGGCAACGCCTCGCCGGAAACACGATGCCGGCAGCACCGGAAGGCAGTGCGCGTCAGTCGAGCGGCAAGGTAGCGACGGTCGAAGACCGCAAGCAGGCGGCTGCGACCACACCCGATCGGCTCACCCTCGAAAAAGGGGCAGGAACTTCATCGCAGACTGCCGAAGCGGAGCGCCTCGTCAAGGAGCGTGAAAAGGCGTTGGCCGAGGAGCGGGTCAAGAAGCTCGAGGCGGACCTCAAGAAGTTCGAGACGGCGGCCAAGTCGGGCGCCGCTCCTGCCGGCGCGACACCGGGCACGGCAGCGCCGACCGCAGGAGCTGCGCCGGCCGTCACGGCACCGCCGGCAGTCGTCGCACAAGCGACGCCGCCGACAACGCCTGCGCCAGCTGCTCCAGCCGCGCCGTCGGCGTCTGCACCGGCCGTTTCCGTGCCGATCCCATCGGCCGCGCCGACCACCGCCCCCGCTGCCAGTGCGCCGGTGGTCGCTGCCGCCGCGTCACCGGTAGCACCGAAACCGGCCGCCAGCGCCGTCGCCGTCGCCAAGCCCGCGACGCCGGCCAAGCCGGCCGAGCGCGATCTCATCGGCTCGATGATGGACGACAACCCGCTCGCCCTCGGCGTCGGTGCGCTACTCGTCGCCTTGCTCGCCGGCTTCGGCATCTACCGGGTCACGCAGCGCGCGAAGAAGAACAGCGGCGAGACGTCGTTCCTCGAAAGCCGCCTGCAGCCGGATTCGTTCTTCGGCGCCAGTGGCGGTCAGCGCATCGACACACGCGATGCGGCCGGCAACTCGTCGTCGATGACTTACTCGTTGAGCCAACTCGACGCGATCGGCGATGTCGATCCGGTCGCCGAGGCCGACGTCTACCTGGCCTATGGGCGCGACCTGCAGGCCGAGGAGATCCTGAAGGAAGCGATGCGGAGCAGCCCCGAGCGGCTGGCGATCCGCACCAAGTTGCTCGAGGTCTATGCGAAGCGGCGCGACACCAAGGGGTTCGAACTGCTTGCGACCCAGCTCTATGGGCTGACGCGCGGCGAGGGCGAGGATTGGGCGAAGGCGCAGGAAATGGGCGCCGATATCGATCCAGGGAATGCGATGTACCAGCCCGGCGGGGCCCCGGCCAACGCGGTGCGTGGGGCCGAGTTCAAGGAGCCGCTCGGCGCCAGCACGCAGCCTCATTTGACCGGAGACTCCCAATTCGGACAGACGCGTCCTTCGTTCGCACCGACGCACAGTGCTCCGGTCGAGGTCGACCTCGACCTTGACAACCCGGAGGCTGGTACCCCGTCGACCCGCGGCGCCCTCGATTCGAAGGCGTTCGCGGCGACACCGATCAGCGATTTCGATGCCTTCAAGTCACCGGCTGCGCCGGTCAAGGCCGCGGCCGCAAGCGGACCATCGCCTGCCAAGCGGGACGAGCCGCTCGCGTTCGACATGGCCGGCTTCACGCTCGACCTCGATCCGCCGGCGGAGACCGCCAAGCCGAGCAGCGGGAACGCGCTCCAGGGCGTGGACCTGCCGTCGCTCGACCTCGATGACGACGGCGATCCGATGCTGCGCAAGCTCGAACTGGCCGAAGAGTTCCGCCAGATCGGCGACAAGGACGGCGCTCGCGATTTGCTGCGCGAGGTTCTAGCGCACGCTTCCGGCGTGACCAAGAGCAAGGCGCAGAACATGCTGGACGACCTCGGCTGACGTTCGTCCGGCGCGGGTTTGTTCCCGTCGTGAAAGGCGGGTCATGAGAATCGCGCTCGGCGTCGCGTACCGAGGCACTGCCTATCACGGGTGGCAGAGCCAGCCTGACGGAAAGACGGTGCAGGACCACCTCGAAGCGGCCCTCGCTGCGTTCGCCGACGTTCCGCTCCGCGTTGTCTGCGCCGGGCGCACCGATGCCGGAGTCCATGCCTTGCAACAGGTCGTGCACCTCGACACCGGGGTGAAGCGTGGCGCCGACTCGTGGGTGCGCGGGACCAACCGCTACCTGCCCGACGACATCGCAGTCCAATGGGCGATGCCCGTTTCGGACTCATTCGATGCCAGGCGCAGCGCCCACGGCCGGCGCTATGCCTACCGGTTGCTCGAGTCGCCGGTCCGGCCGAGCCTCGAAGCCGGCCAGGTCGGCTGGTCCTATCGCCCGCTCGACATCGCGGCGATGCAGCAGGCAGCGGCCGTGTTGATCGGCGAACACGACTTCAGCGCATTCCGTTCAGCCGAGTGCCAGGCCACCA
>JBDSAB010000611.1:0-4601 GCA_039922395.1 Caldimonas sp. | reverse complement strand
AGTCCCAGCCCTGGTGCGCCATGGTCTCGGCCGAGAAGCTGTTGGCGATGGCGAGCCAGCCGTTGATGGCGGCGCCACCGGATTGCCACAGGGTGCGCAGGCGGTTTTCTCTCATGATGGGCTTTCGAGTGGTTGTCGTGGGGAGAGGATGTCAGCGGTCCAGCGCGGGCCGCTTCGGGTCGAACTTCCAGCCGGGCACGAGGAACTGCATCGCCATCGCGTCGTCGCGCGCACCGAGGCCGTGCTGCAGGTAGAGCTGGTGCGCCTTCTCGACCTCGACCATGTCGAGCTCGACGCCCAGACCCGGCGTTGTCGGCACCGCGACGTGACCGCCCTTGATCTGCAGCGGCTCCTTCGTCAGGCGCTGGCCGTCCTGCCAGATCCAGTGGGTGTCGATCGCGGTCACGCGACCCGGCGCCGCGGCGCCGACCTGCGTGAACATCGCGAGCGAGACGTCGAAGTGGTTGTTCGAATGCGAGCCCCAGGTCAGGCCCCAGTCGCGGCACGTCTGCGCGACGCGCACCGAGCCGGCCATGGTCCAGAAGTGCGGATCGGCGAGCGGGATGTCGACCGACTGCAGCGACAGCGCATGCGTCAGCTGGCGCCAGTCGGTCGCGATCATGTTGGTCGCGGTCGGCAGGCCGGTCGCGCGGCGGAACTCGGCCATCACCTCGCGGCCCGAGAAACCGTCCTCGGCGCCGCACGGGTCTTCGGCATACGCGACCACGCTGCGCATGTCGCGCATCAGCCGGATCGCGTCCTTCAGCAGCCAGCCGCCGTTCGGATCGAGCGTCACGCGGGCCTGCGGGAAGCGCTCGTGCAGGGCCAGGATCGCCTCGATCTCCTCGTCGGCGCGCAACGCGCCGCCCTTCAGCTTGAAGTCGTTGAAGCCGTAGCGCTCGTACGCGGCCTCGGCGAGGCCGACCACCGCCTGCGGCGTCATCGCCTTCTCGTGGCGGACCCGGAACCAGTCGTTGTCGGCACCCAGATCGCTCACGTACGGCAGGTCGGTCTTCGCCTTGTCGCCGATGTAGAACAGGTAGCCGAGCATCTCGACCGAGTCGCGCTGCTGACCCTCGCCGAGCAGCGCGGCGACCGGCACGCCGAGGTGCTGGCCGAGCAGGTCGAGCAATGCCGACTCGATCGCGGTGACCGCGTGGATGGTCGTGCGCAAGTCGAAGGTCTGCTGTCCGCGGCCGCCGCTGTCGCGGTCGGCGAACGCCTTCTGCACCTGCTGCAGCAGGCGCTGCTGCGCGCCGATCGACTGGCCGACGACGAGCGGGCGCGCGTCCTCGAGGGTCTGGCGGATCTTCTCGCCGCCCGGCACCTCGCCGACGCCGGTGCGGCCGGCGCTGTCGGTCAGGATCAGCAGGTTGCGGGTGAAGAACGGGCCGTGCGCGCCGCTCAGGTTCAGCAGCATGCTGTCGCGGCCAGCGACGGGGATCACGCGCAGTGCAGTGACGGTGGGGGTGGCGGACATCTCGGTTCTCGGGCGGTGGAGCTGTGGCTGAAACAGACGGCTCAGTCGGCCGTGATCTTGCGGACCTCGATCACGCGCTTCCAGCGTGCGAACTCGGACTGCTGGAACGCGCTGAACTGGTCCATCGTGTTGGCAACGACCTCGAGCCCGAGGCCGGTCAGCTGCGAATTCACTGCAGGATCCTTGAGAGCGGCGACCACCGCGTCGTGGAACTTGATTCGCACGTCGGCCGGCAGGCCCTTCGGGCCGACGATGCCCTGCCATGAATACACGTCGACGTTCTTCACGCCGGCCTCGGTCATCGTCGGCACGTCGGGCAGCACCGGCGAGCGCTTCGAGCCGGTCACCGCGAGCGGCCGCAGCTTGCCGCCCTTGATGTGCTGGAGCACCGCATTGACGTTCTGGAACGACGCGTCGACCTGGCCGCCGAGCAGGTCGGAGATGGCAGGACCGCCGCCCTTGTATGGCACATGCAGGCCGGTGGTGCCGCTCTCGAGCCAGAACAGCTCGGCGGTCAGGTGGTCGCTCGAGCCGTTGCCCGACGAGGCGTAGCTCATCTTGCCGGGGTTCGCCTTCTCGTACGCAATGACGTCGGCGAGTGACTTGTGCGGCGACGCCGCTGGCACGACCAGCACGTTCGGCGCCTGAACCGCGACTGTGATCAGGTCGAAGTCCTTCAGCGCGTCGTACTGCATGCCCTTGACGAGATGCGGCGCGATCACGAGCGGGCCGAGCGACGTCACGAGGAAGGTGTAGCCGTCCGGTGCCGCGCGCTTGACGGCGGCCGCGCCGATGGTGCCGGTCGCACCGGCCTTGTTGTCGACGATGAAGGTCTGCCCAAGCGTCTTGGTCAGCGACGGACCGATCGCACGGGCGATGAAATCGGTCGAGCCGCCGGGCGGGAACGGGACGACCATCGTGACGGGTTTCGACGGCCAGGCCTGGGCGAAAGTGCCGGCAGCGGCCGCGCTCAGGACGAGGGCGGTCAGAAGCTTCTTCATGCGGGATGTCTCCAAAGGAAAGCGGTTGAACCGGGGCTCGGCAGCAGTCCGGCACCTGTTGGATGGCAACCCTTCGACCTCAGGATAGCGCTCCCAAACTATGAGAGGGATGGTAGCGCTACCTTTTCCGTTCTTCAAGTTTCCCGCCCTTAGTATTTTCCCTAGGTTGTTTGCCGTTCGATGATCGAAAAGCCGATGTCGACGACGCGCGGATCGACCGTCCGGCCTTCGGCCCGCTCGACGATGAACTGCGCGGCCTGGCGGCCGATCGCGGCGCCGTTGATGCGCACGGTGGTGAGCGCCGGATGCAGATCGGCGGCGAATTCGAGGTCGCCGAAACCGATGATCGCGAGCTGCCCCGGCACCGCAACGCCGCGCGCCTGCGCTTCGGTGATCACGCCGAGCGCGAGCAGGTCGGAGCTGCAGAAGACGGCATCGATGCCGGGCCCCTCCATGAGTTCGGCGAGCGCCGCCCGGCCGCTCTTCAGGGTCGTCGGCGCCGGCACGACGACGGCGCGCACCGGCTCGAGGCCGAGCGCCTGCGCGGCGGCCTCGAGCGCGTGCTGCCGGCGCCGCGCGCGCTCATCGCTGCCCGAGACGACCGCGAGCCGTCGATGCCCCTTCGCATGCAGGAACTGGGCGACCGCGCGGCCCACTTCGACATGGGAGAAACCGACCAGCATGTCGATCGGCGTCGGTGTCAGGTCCCAGGTCTCGACGACCGGAATGCCGGCGCTCAGCAGGCGTTTTCGCCCCTCCGCGGAATGCAGGATCCCGGTCAGCACGATGCCGTCGGGGCGACGGCCGATGATCGCGCCGAGCAAGGCGTCCTCGCGGTTGCCGACGTAGCCCGACTGGCCGAGCATCAGCTGGTAGCCACGCTCGGCGAGCGCATCGGTCAGCGCACGGATCGTCTCGAGGAAGACCGGCCCCGAAATCGTCGGCACCACGGCCGCGACCAGACGGCTGCGCGACGAGGCCAGGCCGCCTGCCAGGATGTTCGGCACATAGCCGGTTCGCGCGATCGCCTCGGTGACCTTGCGGCGAACCTCGGCGGACACCTGTTCGGGCGAATTGAGTGCGCGCGACGCGGTGATCGGCGCGACGCCGGCCAGCTTGGCAACGTCGTGGAGGGTGACCGCGCCGCTGCCACGCCGCGCGCGACGTGGCGGGGCGGAGTGGGTGACCATCCGCCGATTATGCAGCGCTTGACAGCGCTACCACGCCCACCGACGCATCGCTCCACTGGGGCTACGACGTCGACTTTCGCCGCCCAGGTGGAGGCGGCTCGAACGCACCGACCTCGACGGCCCCTGCGGTCTCTAGCCTTTCGCGAAAGCCAGCAGATCGTTGTTCAGCCGATCCTTGTGCGTATCGGTCAGCCCGTGCGGCGCCTTCTCGTAGACGACCAGCTTCGCGCCCTTGACCAGCTTCGCCGACGCCCGCGCCGAGGCGTCGATCGGCACGATCTGGTCGTCCTCGCCGTGGATGATCAGGGTCGGGATGTCGAAGCGCTTCAGGTCCTCGGTGAAGTCGGTCTCCGAGAACGCCTTGATGCAGTCGTAGGTGTTCTTGTGCCCGCCCATCATTCCCTGCATCCAGAACGAGTCGATCGTGCCCTGCGACGAGGTCGCGCCGGGCCGGTTGAAGCCGAAGAACGGGCCGCCGGCGATGTCCTTGTAGAGCTGCGAGCGGTTCGCGATCGAGCCGGCGCGGATGCCATCGAACACCTCCATCGGCAGGCCGATCGGGTTGGCCGCGGTCTTCAGCATCAGCGGCGGCACCGCGCCGACCAGCACGGCCTTGGCGACCCGCTTGCTGCCGTGGCGGCCGATGTAGCGCGTCACCTCGCCGCCGCCGGTCGAGTGGCCGACCATCATCGTGCCCTTCAGGTCGAGATGGTCCATCAAGGCCGCGAGGTCGTCGGCGTAGGTGTCCATCTCGTTGCCGTCCCACGGCTGGCTCGAGCGGCCGTGGCCGCGGCGGTCATGCGCGATCACGCGGAAGCCCTGCATGCCGAGGAACAGCATCTGCGACTCCCAGGCATCGCCGGTCAGCGGCCAGCCGTGGCTGAACAGGACCGGCGGGCCGCTGCCCCAGTCCTTGTAGTGGATCTGCGT
>JBDSAB010000610.1:0-3609 GCA_039922395.1 Caldimonas sp. | reverse complement strand
CCCATGAGATGTGGGTCTCGACGAGTCGGACCGGACCGTCGCCGCCGGTTTCCAGGCCGCGCCGAAGCGCATCCACGCGGCGGCGCGCCGCCTCCATCGGGTTGACGTCCTGGACCATCGTCGGGATCTTGCCGCAACGTGAACGTCGGCCGTTGACGCGGCTCAACAGAACGCCGACGGACGATCCGCGCTTGCGTTCCGTCAAGTCGAGCGGCGCCTGCCTCCCTAGAGTCGCGGCAGACCCATGGACGTCACGACCCTGCCGCGCACGAGCAGCCCCGGAGCCCACACCTCGCCGCGCGGCGTGCTGTCGCGGATCACGCTGCGGGAGGGCGACGCGGTGGAGGCCGGCACGGTCGTCGCCGTGCTGATGCCGGCACTCGCACCGATGGTCGACGAGCGCACCTTGCGCGAGCAGCAGGTTCGTGTCGAGATCGCCGAGGCGCAGGTCCAGCATGTCGCGGCACGCATCGAGCGGGCCAGGGTTGCGCTGCTTCAGACCAACAACGACGTGCTGCGCACCGAGCAGCTGGCACGACAGGGCTTCGTCTCACCCACCAAGCTCGACACCGACCGGCTCACCACGCTCGCTGCGCAGAAGGAACTCGACGCGGCCGGCGCCGAGCGCCGCATCGCCCTGTACGAGGTCGAGCAGGCCCGCACCGCGCTGATGACGGTGCGCAGCGCCGAGCGCCGACCGCCGCGCAGCTTCGAGCTGCGTGCGCCGGTGGCCGGTCGCGTGCTGCGCGTGGCGCAGACCAGCGAGACCGCCATCGGACTCGGCACGCCGTTGCTCGAGATCGGCGACACCCAGGGGCTGGAGATCGTCGCCGACCTGCTGACCGCCGATGCGTTGCAGGCGAAGCCGGGCCGCCGCGTGCTGATCGAGCGCTGGGGCGGCGACGCCGCGCTCGAAGGTCGCGTGCGGCTCGTCGAGCCGGCGGGCTTCACCAAGGTGTCGGCGCTCGGCGTCGAGGAGCAGCGGGTCAAGGTCCTGATCGACATCGTCAGCCCCGCGGAGCAGTGGCGCGACCTCGGCGATGCCTACCGGGTCGGCGTGCGGATCCTGACGCTGGCGATCGAAGACGCGGTGAAGGTGCCGGTCAGCGCCGTCTTTCCGTTGCCGCAGCGCGGGACGGACCCGTCCCTGGGCATGGCGGTGTTCACCATCGTCGACGGACGCGCCCGCCGGGTGCAGGTCGACCTCGGAGGCCGCAACGGCACCGACGCCTGGCTCCGCGCCGGCCTGCCCGCCGGGGCAGCGGTCATCGTCTACCCGCCCGCATCGATTCAGGACGGCACCCGCGTCAAGATCCGCTCGGTCTGAAACAGCGCGTACTCGACTGCGGCGGCTCAGACCGGCGCCGGCTGAACGGCACGCCGGATCACGCGGGGCATCTTGCCGCTGCGCCCGCAATGCGCGGCGATGCCGCTCTTGCAATGGATTCGCACCCCGGTGGCACCCTGCGTCAGGAGAAAGCCTTCGAGCGCGCTGCGCGCGCGCTGCAGCAAGGGGCCGACCGACGGACCGCTGAGGCTGGTCTGCAGACAGAGTCTTCGGGGACTCTCCTGGACCAGCTGGAAGTCGTAGAGACCGACGTCGTCCTCGAGCACCGTGGTCAGCGCCAGCGGCAAGATCGAGACGGCGCGCGCGCCGAGCGACAAGGTGTCGTCGTCACGGCCGTGCACCTCGATGACCGGCAGCTTCGAACCGCATGCGCAAACAGCCGAATGGACCGCGATCCGATCGCCGAGGTCATAACGAATCAACGGCTGCAGGTGATTGGCGAGGTTGGTCAGCAGCACGGTGGCGCCGAGCTCGCCGGCCGGCACCGCGATGCCGTGCTCGTCGACCGATTCGAGGATCGCCCAGTCGCTGTTCAGGTGCAGGCTGCCCTCACGGCACTCCGAAGCCAGCGACAGGAACTCCGAGGCCCCGTAGCTGCTGGCCACCGGGCAGCCGAAGCTCTCCTCCACGAACTGCCGCATCGCCGGCGTCAGGTTCTCGCCGCCGGTCCAGACTTCGTTCAACCGGATGCGCAACCGTCCCGCTCGATGCTGCTCGGCCAGCAGCACGGCAGCGCTGGGATAGGTCGCGACGATGGTCGGCTGGCGGGCGTGCAGCTCGTCGAGCAGGCGATCCAGCGGTTGCAGGAAGGACAGGCCGAACAGCCGGTTGCGGTACGCCGCGTTCAAGCGCCGCAGTCGTTCGATCGACACCGTGCTGGCGAAGTGGCCGCTCGTCGCACCGACGAAGGCGATCCTTTCGCTCATTCCCCACGGATCGAAAAAGTGCTGCAACGGCCGGAGCACGGGGCGCCGCAATGCCTCCAGCGCGTCGTAGACGGCCATGGCGTCCGCATCCTGGACGAAGACCGCCGGCTCGCCGCTCGTTCCCGAACTCTCCCAGACAACGTAGCGATCGAGATAGGCCGTGCCGATGCGCGCGGGGTCGGCAACGAACCGGCGCAATTCGTCGAGATGGATGTCCGGACTTCCGATCCAGCGCTCGAAATCGTTCATCAGCTCGGCCTTGCGGGCAATCGGCAGTTCCTGCAAGGCGAGCGAAGCCGGATCGCGCCCTTTCAGCAGGCGCCGATACCGCGGCGAACTCGTCGCCGCAGCCTTCAGCAGCGCGGCCAGCCGGCGCCGTTGCCGAACGGCCAGCCCCTCGGCATCGGTGCTGGACGCCAGGAGCACGTCGGCCGCGACGGTGCCGGTCTTCCACAAGTCGAATGACGGCAGCATCGGTCTGTCCGGTCGTCCCCCCGGGGTTGCCGGCGTGGGCTCAAAGCGGCACGGCGTCCTTCATCGACGCGGCGACCTCCGCCGTGTCGGCCGCCGGAGAGATCGCGTTGACGGCAGGCGCTTTGACCGTGAGGACCGGTACGTGCGACTTGCGCAGGATCGCCTCGGCGTCGCTGCCGAGCGCGAAGCGTTCGACGCCACGCCGTCCATGGGTGCCGATGACGAGCAGATCGGCGTGCCACGCGGCGGCCGCCTCGACGATCCGAGCCGCGACACCGCTGCCGAAGCACTCGATCAGGCACGTGTCGACTGCCACTCCGGCAGCGGCGGCCTTCTCGCGACCCGTCGACAGCAAGTCTCCTGCGGCTCGTCTCAGCATCGGCACCACGTCGGTGAAGTACGTCGAAGGCGTCTCGAACCCGGTGGTGAAGTCGAGCTCGTCCAGCACGTAGGCCACGCGGAGCGTTCCGCCGCTCACCCGCGCGAGGCGAATCGCCTCCTCGAGGCCTGCGTTGGCCGGCGCGCTGCCATCGATCGGCACGAAGATGCGCTGGTACATGAGAAGCTCCGCGAAAGGCAATCGGTGACCCGAGTCTGGACCGCTCACCGCGCCGACCCTTGACCGCCGTCAACGTTGTCGCCTTCCAAGCACAGGTCGTTGACCGCCTCGGCCACCGAGCCGCCGACGGCGATGCGGTTGCTGGCGTGCGTCAGCGTGTCGCAGGTGACGACCTGCGACACGCCTGCCGCCTGCAGCCGTGCCGCGGCGTCGCCGACGAAGACCGCATGCACGCCGACACAGGAGGGTCGGGCAAAACCGCGCTCGACCAGCAACCGGACCGCCGTGGACAGCGTCCCGCC
>JBDSAB010000609.1:0-4491 GCA_039922395.1 Caldimonas sp. | reverse complement strand
CGACCGGCCCGCTCAGCGTCTACGGGCGCACCAAGCTCGACGGCGAGGCGGCGATCCGCGCGAGCGGCTGCCGCCATCTGATCCTGCGTACCAGCTGGGTCTACGCGGCGCGCGGCGGCAACTTCGCGAAGACGATGCTGAAGCTCGCGGCCGAGCGCGACCGGCTATCCGTGATCGACGACCAGATTGGCGCGCCGACCGGTGCCGACCTGCTGGCCGACATCAGCGCGCATGCGCTGCGCACCGCCTGCAGCCGACCCGAGGTCGCCGGCATCTACCACGCGGTCGCCGCCGGCGAGACGAGCTGGCACGCCTACGCTCGCCATGTGATCGAATTTGCACGCCAGGCCGGACGCCCGATCAAGGTGGCCGCCGATGCGATCGAGCCGATCCCGACGAGCGCCTACCCGACGCCGGCCGAACGCCCGCGCAATTCCCGCCTCGACACGACGAAGCTGCGCCGCACATTCGGGCTGTCGCTGCCGGCATGGCAGGTCGGCGTCGACCGCATGCTCACCGAAATCCTGATCTGAGACGGCGCTGACATGACGACCCCGCCCCGCAAAGGCATCATCCTCGCCGGCGGTTCCGGCACGCGACTGCATCCGGCCACGCTGGCCATGAGCAAGCAGCTGCTACCGGTCTACGACAAGCCGATGGTGTACTACCCGCTGTCGACCTTGATGCTGGCGGGCATCCGCGAGGTGCTGCTGATCAGCACCCCGCAGGACATTCCGCGCTTCGAGGCGCTGCTCGGCGACGGCTCGAAGTGGGGCATCGACATTTCGTACTGCGTGCAGCCGAGCCCCGATGGGCTGGCGCAGGCGTTCATTCTCGGCAAGCGCTTCGTCAACGGCGGCCCGAGCTCGCTCGTGCTCGGCGACAACATCTTCTACGGTCATGACTTGCACGGGCTGCTCTCCGAGGCCGGCAACCGGGCAACGGGTGCATCGGTGTTCGCGTACCACGTGCAGGACCCGGAGCGTTACGGCGTGGTCGCGTTCGACGGCGAACGCCGCGCGCTCAGCATCGAGGAAAAACCGCGCCAGCCCAAGAGCAACTATGCGGTGACCGGCCTGTACTTCTATGACGAGCAGGTGTGCGACATCGCCGCCAGCATCAAGCCGTCGGCGCGCGGCGAGCTCGAGATCACGGACGTCAACGCCTGCTATCTCGCGCAGGGCGAGCTGAGCGTCGAGATCATGGGCCGTGGGTATGCATGGCTCGATACGGGGACACATGACAGCCTGCTCGAAGCCGGCCAGTTCATCGCCACGCTGGAGAAGCGGCAAGGCCTGAAGGTTGCCTGCCCGGAAGAGATCGCGTTCCGCTCGGGGTGGATCAGCGCCGAGCAACTGGAAGCGCTGGCCGAGCCGATGCGCAAGAACGGCTACGGCCACTACCTCCAGCAGGTGCTGAAGGACCGGGTGTACTGATGCAGGTTTCGCCGACCGCCATCGCGGATGTGCTGCTGATCGAGCCGAAGGTGTTCGGCGACGAGCGTGGCTTCTTTCTCGAGAGCTTCAACCAGAAAGCGTTCAACGCCGCGGTGGGTCGTGACATCACGTTCGTCCAGGACAACCACTCGCGATCGCGCAAGGGCGTGCTGCGCGGGCTCCATTTCCAGCAGGCGCCGCACGCGCAGGGCAAGCTCGTGCGCGTGATCCAGGGCAGCGTGTTCGATGTGGCGGTCGACGTCCGCCGCGACAGCCCGACCTTCGGCAGGTGGGTCGGCATCGAGTTGTCGGCGGCCAATCACAGACAGCTGTGGATCCCGGCCGGCCTCGCGCACGGCTTTCTGGTGACCAGCGACTCGGCCGACTTCCTCTACAAGACGACCGACTACTACCAACCGGCCTCGGAGCGCGCGCTGCGCTGGGACGATCCGGCCTTCGGCATCGCCTGGCCCGACATCGGCGAGCCGCCGACGCTGTCCCCGAAGGACGCGCAGGCGCCGCTGCTCGAATCGAGCCCGCTCGACTGACGCCGCTCGGCGCGTCGATCGATCAGCGAACTATGGCGTCGGGGTTGCCGGTCCCAGACCGGCAAGGCGGATGCGGTCGCGGGCGCTGACCGCTTTCAGCAGTTCGGCGACGAACTTGTCCTGCTCGACATAGGCGCGCGACGGCTCCGGGTCGATCGACGAGACCCGGAACAGCAGGCCGTCCGGGATCTGCCCCGTCAGGCCGAGGCGGACTTCGACGATGCGCTGATCGAGCTTGCTGCGGATCGCCCGATCGCCGACGGTGAACCAGTAGGTCACCGGTTCCTTGCGCGCACCGAGGCTGGTATTCAAGCGTCGCACCGCGATCTGCCCGAACGGCGTGGCGAGTTCGTCCTCGGCGTTCGAATGCAGCTGAAAACCTTGTGCCGGATAGCAGACCTCGGGCTTGTGTGCGGTCAGGTCGGCCCGCTGGTCATCCCCATAGGCCAGCGAGAGCATGACGCGGTAGCCCGAAGCATTCACGTAGGTGCGCGTCAGGATCTGGCTGTAGAGCTTGTTCAGCAATTCCTGGGTCTGCGGATTGACGACCTGTGCTCCCTCTTGCGCGATCTCGCGCCAGCCGCCGAAGTCCTTTGGGACGATGGTCTCGAGCACGTAGCGCGGGCCGGCCCCAGACGGCTTTGACGACGGCCGGGCGGCGACACCGACGCCCGCGGCAACGGTCATCAGGGCAGCGATCACGATCGAGACACCGACGGTTTTCATGGCAATCCGCTCAAATCGGAGAAGCGATTGTAGGGATCGTCGCCGGCGTGCGATGACGTTGGGGGCATCGATCCGCCGGCCCTCCGCTCACCCGTGAACTGCTGCATGAACCACGGCATCGGCATCGCCGATGCCGTCACGCGGTTCCGCTGCTCCGATCGCCCACCCATCGCTTGGCGGCCAGCGCCGCACGAAACAAGCCGCGCGGCATCAGCACCATCGCCAACGCCGCAAAGCGCGTCGCCGCCGGCAAATGGGCCGGTTGCAGGTGGAGCCGATAGGTCGACATGGCCATGATGCCGTCGGCGCGCATCCGGGCCATCGAACGCGTCGACAGGTAACGCTGCTTCTCACGGTAGACCAGCGCAGCCTCGTCGAGCGCGGGCGCCAGCGCCGGTACCACCGACGCGGCGATCGCGCACATCCGCTCGAAGCCGAAGAACACCCCGAGCGCGTCGGTCCGCCACGTGAACGCTTCGGGACCCTCGGCGCGATTCGACACCAGCGGGGCCCCGAGAATGCGCACGGGACGATCCGGCCGGTCCAGCATCTCGACGATGTGACCGACGTGCGCGTAGTACGTGCCGTGGTAGCGGTCGCTAGCGACGCGGCGCCAGCTCCGAAGGTCGAAGAGGCACGCGCCCATGAAACCGGCCGACCAGAGGTATCGGCGGATCACCTCGTCGGCGGTCAAGGTCGTGTCGACAGAAACATCGAGCGCGGAACGGGCCTGTGCCGCGCTCGAGTCCTCGACCAGCGCGTAATTGCACAGCACGAAGGGGTTGTTCGCCGAGCCCACTTCGGCCACTGCCCGCGCCAGCGCGCCGGGAAGGAAGTAGTCGTCCTCGCCGACCAGCCATGCGTAGTCGGTGTCGGCCATCTCGACGACGCGACGGATATTTTCGTTGATGCCGAGGTTGGTCTCGTTCTTCCAATACCGCAGGGCCGGGAAGCGAAGCGCGGCCTCGAGCAGCACCGCGTCGTTGGTATCGCTGCAGGAGTCGTCGGCCACGAAGATCCGGACCGGCAGGCCGTCCGCCTGGTCGATGATCGAGGCCAGGCAGCGCCGCAGAAAGTCCGGCCGCTTGTAGGTCGGGATGCAGATCCCGATCGTCTTCATCGATCCGGCCTCACGCCCCACGCGCCTGCGCCGCGAAGGTCGCCACGCCGCTCGCGCGGTCGACCGCCCGCTTCATCGTCTCGAGGATGCGCGGCACGTTGCAGCTTGCGCTGTACTCCGCCTCGATGAGCGCCCTGCCGCGCTGACCCATGCGTTGCCGCTCGGCCGGATCCGCGAGCATCGCGTGGATGGCGGCGGCGAGCTCGTCGCCATTGCCGATCCCGACCACCAGGCCGGTCTGGCCGTGCCGGACCAGCTCGGTGTTGGCGCCGGTGCCCGTGCCGATCACAGGGAGGCCCATCGCCATCGCTTCCATGAACACCCAGAGCGGACCGATATCGGCGAAGGTCGGTACGACAGCGACGTCGCAGGTCGCATACAGGTCGGTGAGCCGCTCGTCGTTCGGATGGAAGTCGGCATGGACGTGGACATGGGGTGGCAGATCCGTCGGCGCCTGGCGGGTCACGAGATGCAGCTCCGCGACGTCCCGGAAGCGATTCTTGAACACATCGAGCAGAAGCTCACCGCCCTTGCGGACGAAGTCGCCGCCGACGAACAGGATCCGGAGCCGACCGTCGGTCGATTTTGGCGCCGGCGGGCGAGGCTTCCAGATCTCGAGGTCGATGCCGACGTGGATTGGATGAACCCGGTCCACCGGGGC
>JBDSAB010000608.1:0-3262 GCA_039922395.1 Caldimonas sp. | reverse complement strand
GAGCGACTGTTCCGCCGCCTCAAGGGCTACCGGCGAATCTTCTCTCGCTTCGAGAAGCTCGACGTGATGTTCCTCGGCTTCATCAGCTTCGCGCTGATCGCCGACGGACTGCGATTGTGTTAACAGGCCCTCCGACTGGCGGCAGCTAGAAAGGTTCTGCAGTCGAGCGCCGCCGGCAAAGTCGAGCGCAATAGTAGATGAGTAACGCCGCTTGCCGCGGGTGTGGGACCGCGGCTACCGGGCAGGCTCGGGCGATCCCTCAATGCGCGGCGAGTACCTGCTTCGCGATGTTGAACTCGCTGCGGGACCGTCAAACGTGCCAGCCGTCACGGCGGAGCGAATACGGACTGGTTTGCGCTATCCAGTATTGAAGCCCACGGCCGAAGTCACAACGCGAAGCCTGCAAGTCTCTGCAATCGCGTCTGGGGAAGACTTCTCCCCGCTTCTTTCGACTAGACCCATGCGTTACACCGACACCCGAGAGAAGAGCGCGGAGCTCCTGCGCGCGGCGATCCATTCGATGGGGCAGCATGTGGCCAGCTTCAATCCGGTTTCGTTCGCGGTCTGGTACGAGCACTCGGCCGGCGCCAATGCCTCGCTGAGCAAAGCCATCTCGGAGCGCCTTGCTGCGAAAGAGATGTTTGACGACGAGGCGACGGACCAGCTCTTTCGGGACCACATCGCCGATCCGGGCGACTCCGAAATCGACGGGGTCAGCGAGGAACTGCAGCGGACCATGGCGCGCCTCGTCGACAAGGCCTCGTTGACCGGTCAGCGGGCCGACGCGTTCGGGGTTCAGCTGGCCGAATTGAGTGCCACGTTGGCGACGAACGATACGGCCGCTTTGTCCGTTGCAATCGAGAAGACTGCCCAGGGCACTGCGGAGATGACGAGTTCGGCGCTGTCGCTCGAGCAAGAGGCGCTCGCGAGTCGAAAAGAAATCGAGTCGCTGCGCAGCCAGCTGACGCGGGCTCGCAGTGAGGCACTGCTGGACACCCTGACCGGAATCCTCAATCGCAGAGGACTCGACCTTCGCTTGAACGCCCTGCTGGCCGAAAAGGTCAGCTCGGAGACGTCGCACTGCCTGATCATGGTGGACATCGACCACTTCAAGCGGGTGAACGACACCCATGGCCACGTCGTGGGTGACCGCGTCATCCAGGCGCTCGGCAAGGTCTTGAAGGGCTCGGTGCAGCCGGGCCAGGTGGCGGCGCGCTACGGCGGCGAAGAGTTTGCGATCTTGATGCCGAACAGCAGCGTCGAGGACAGCATGCGGATGGCTGCGGCGCTGCGCACGCGCGTCAAGGCGTTGAGCGTGGAGGATCGTCGCCGCGGCGGAGCGCCCGTTTCAGTGACGATCTCGCTGGGTGTCACGGCCTTGCGCAGCGGCGACGATGCTTCACGCTTCATCGCACGGGCCGACGGCGCGTTGTACGCGTCGAAGCAGAACGGCCGGGACCGCGTCAGCTTCGCGTAGTGGCGGTTGTCGCTACCAGAGTCGACAACTGCACTTGGCCCCGCTTGAGGGGGTGTCGCGAGAGTCAGTCCTTCGTGCAGGTGAAGCTCGCGTCGCTCTCGATGCTGCCCGAGCCGTTGTACTTGGCGTAGGCCGGGAAGGGGCAGAGAGGACGCGTGCGACCGGGCCACGGTGTTGCAGCGGGCGCCGTGCCCACGATCCGTTCGGGCGACGTGCCGTTCTCGACCCATTGCACGACCGACGTGAAGGCGTCGATCGTGCTGGTCGACGGGCCGCCGCCGCAGTGCTGCGCCCCGGGCATCATGAAGAGCCGCGCGTACTGCTGGGTCTTGGTGTAGTCGCTGTCGGTCCCGCCGTTGTTCAGGTTGAGCGTCCGATACCAGTCGACCATCGCCAGCGGCGAGAAGGGTCCACCGCTCTGCGGCTGGTAGATGATGAGCTTTCCGCCGCGGTCCGCGAACGGGGCCAGCGTGGTCGCCGACGTCTCGAGGAGGTCATAGCCCGAGACCGGAAACTTCGCGCTCGTCCCGTGCGAGAGCGCGATGAACTGGTCGATGTCGAGCCCCATCAGGATCCCGGTGGTGCCTTCGTTGTTCACCGGTGCCGGAAGGATGGGTGGCGTGGGCACGATGACCGTCGCCGCCGCGCCGCCCCGGCTGCTCGTGAAGTCGGAAGCGCCGTTCTCGGCGGTGGCCGGCGTGGCCTGGAACTGGCCCAGCTTCCAGCTCCGCCAGCCGGTGGAGACGTTGGTCGCCGTCGGCGTGTTGCAGTCCGCGGCGCTCGTGCAGCCGGCGATGCCCGGATCCCACATCCAGCCGTAGTAGGGCCGCGCGCCACTTGCCGTGACCGGTCCCTCGTAGACCTTCCTCATCGTGTCGATCTGGTCCGCCGACAGGCACGTCGCGGTCTTGGCTCCGCTGCACTTCACGGCGTCGAGCTTCGGAGCGACGAGAGCCGTCGTGCATTGCAAGGGCTTGTTGACCATGCCGTCGACGAGACCGTCGAGGTTGTCGCACGCGTCGAGCACCGCCTTCGAGATGAGCTGCAGGTCCTGGTTGGTGTAGGTGTTGTTGACCAGGGGCAGGCCGTTGCGCGAGAACACGCCCATCGACGCAGCGAGCTTGCCGAACACCTGGGCGTCATAGATCGCATGCGTCAGCATCGAGGCGAACTTGATCGCGGGGTCGCCCGAGACGACGCCATCGAACGCGCTCGGCAGGCGTTGCGTCACCATCATCGCTTCGCGGCCGCCCATCGAGCAACCTTCGAAGTAAGAGTACTGCTGCGTCTGGTCGTAGTAAAGCTGGATCAGGCCCTTGGCGACCTGCTGCGTGCGGTCGATCGCGCTGTACGCGAAGTCGACGCGGGCCTGGTGGTCGGTGCCGAAGGTGCCGGTGCCGGCGGCAAGCGGGTCGTTGTTGGTGTTGTTGTCGTGGCCCGAGTCGTTCGCTGCCGTGACGTAGCCGGCGCTCAGGCGTCCTGTCGTGCTGGGAATGCTGCCGTCGGTGCCGCCGCCACCGGACATTGCGAAGCGCCCGTTCCAGGTGGTCGGCAGGCGGACCTGCCACTTGATCGCGTAGCTTTGCGAGACACCCGGCGAGCTGGCTTCGCCGACGCGCGGCGCGATGACCCCGAGGACGTTGCAGTGCTCGGGCGTGTTGCCGCTCGCCGCGACGAACGTCGCGGAGGTGATCGCGACCGTCGGCGGGAACAGCGCCGTCTCGCCGACGTTGGAAGCGAGACCGGCGCAGGTCGCGGTGCTCGGCGACTGGAACGCGTTGATCG
>JBDSAB010000607.1:0-2551 GCA_039922395.1 Caldimonas sp. | reverse complement strand
TACCTGGGGCGCAACTGAACCCGTCCGCTTCCGCCTTCGCGCTGACCTCGCGCCAGTTCGTGCTGCTGGTCCTGCTGACGGTGACCTGGGGCCTGAACTGGCCGGTCATGAAGGTCGGCGTCACCGGCTTTCCGCCGCTGACGTTCCGCTCGCTGTCGATGTGGCTCGGGCTGCCCGTGCTCTGGGCGGTGACCGCGGTGCTGAAGGTCCCGCTCCGGATCGAACGCAAGGACTGGCGCGAGGTCGGCCTGCTGACGGTCACCAACATGCTGGTCTGGCACGTCCTCGCGATCCTCGCAGTGCAGGCCTTGTCGTCGGGCCGTGCCGCGATCCTCGGCTACACGATGCCGATCTGGTCGGCGCTCTGGGGCCTGCAGCTCTACGGCCAGCGCCTGCGGCCGCGCCAGCTCGCCGGGATCGCCGCGGCCGCCATCGGCGTGCTGCTGCTGCTCTGGCACGAGCTCGCCCATTTCGCCGGCCGTCCGATCGCGGCCATCGGCATGCTGTTCGCCGCTGCCGT
This sequence comes from Caldimonas sp., assembly GCA_039922395.1. Classification (GTDB taxonomy): domain Bacteria; phylum Pseudomonadota; class Gammaproteobacteria; order Burkholderiales; family Burkholderiaceae_C; genus Schlegelella_A. Next base: position 2,031 of record JBDSAB010000607.1, on the reverse strand, counting down.
GTGGGCGCTCGGCACCCAGCAGCTGCGGCACACGCGCGTCAGCGCGCCGACCCTGGCGATCGTGTTCTGGATGACGGTCATCACGACACTGGCGATGTCTCTCTTCGCCGTCGTCTTCGAGCATGCGCTCTGGATCGCGCCGCCGCCGAAGACCTGGGCGGCGATCGGCTACAACGCCGTCCTGATCTTTGGCTTCGCGCAGGCGATCTGGCTGGTGCTTGCGCGCAATCTGGCGCCGGTTGCGTCGACGATGTCGGTCATGCTGATCCCGGTGCTCGGCACGTTGACGGGGGCGTGGTGGCTCGGCGAAAAGCTGCACTGGCAGGACGGCGCCGCGATCGCGCTGATGCTGGTCGCGATCGCCGCGGTCATGTGGCCGGCCCGCGCCGCGATTCAGCGCGCGTAGGGATCGTCGAAGCCGAGCTGCGCCAGGATTTCCGTCTCGCGCCGCTCCATCGCGGCGGCCTCGACATCGACCTTATGGTCGTAGCCCTGCGCATGCAGTGCGCCGTGGACCACCAAGTGCGCATAGTGAGCCAGCACCTCGATACCCTGCTCGACCGCCTCGCGGCGCAGCACCGGACCGCACAGCACGAGGTCGGCGACGACTGCCGGCTCGCGCTCGTAGTCGAAGGTCAGCACGTTGGCCGCGTAGTCCTTCGCGCGGAACTCCCGGTTCAGCGCACGGCCTTCTTCGGCGTCGACGACGCGGACAGTGATCTCGGCCGGCCGCTCGAGTGCGGCCCGCAGCCAGCGCCGCACGCGGTGGCGAGTGACGAGCAGGCGGTCGGTCGCGTCGGCAAACTGCAGCGAGAGCCGCAGCGGCACAGGAGATGCGCGCGGCGGCGCGCTCGACTCAGTCCGTCTGACGCCGCGCCGCGTCATACGCCTCCACGATGTGCGCCACCAGCGGGTGGCGCACGACGTCGGCCGACGTGAAATGCGTCGTCGCAATACCCGGCACCCGGCGCAGCACGCGCTCGGCGTCGATCAGCCCGGAGCTGCTGCCGCGCGGCAGGTCGATCTGGCTGACATCGCCGGTGACGACGGCCTTGCTGCCGAAGCCGATCCGGGTCAGGAACATCTTCATCTGCTCGGGCGTGGTGTTCTGCGCCTCGTCGAGGATCACGAACGCATGGTTCAAGGTGCGCCCGCGCATGAACGCGAGCGGCGCGATCTCGAGCGTGCCCTTTTCGAACGCCTTGCCGACCTTCTCGGGCCCCATCAGGTCGTAGAGCGCGTCGTAGAGCGGCCGCAGGTACGGATCGACCTTCTGCGCCAGATCGCCCGGCAGGAAGCCCAGCCGTTCACCGGCTTCGACCGCCGGCCGGGTCAGGATGACCCGCTGCACGGTGCTGCGCTCGAGGGCGTCGACCGCGCAGGCGACGGCCAGATAGGTCTTGCCGGTGCCGGCCGGACCGATCCCGAACGTGATGTCGTAACCGAGGATGTTGCGCAGATACGCGAGCTGGTTCGGCGTCCGCCCGGTCAGGTCGGCGCGGCGCGTGTGCAACGAGATGGCCGCAGGCTCTTCAGGCGACTCGCCCGGGTCGCCCTTCGCTGCCGGCTGCGCCGCGGCCTCGACCAGCGCGAGCTGCAGCTTTTCCGGCGAGATCGGCCGGCGGGCGCGCCCGTACAGCGCCTGCAGCAAGGCCACCGCCTGCTGCGCGCGCTGTTTCGGGCCTTCGATGCGGAACGACTCGTTGCGGCGCGAGATCTTGACGTCGAGCCCGGCTTCGATTGCGTGCAGGTGCTCGTCGAAGCTGCCGCACAGGTGAGCGAGGCGGGCGTTGTCCGGCGGAATGAAGGCGTGGCGAAGGATCACGACGGTGGGCGCGGGGCGGTTCGGCATTGTCGCTCGAAGGCGTGGAATATGGCCGGCCGTGCGGCCTTGGAACGGGAGAGCCGAAGCCTTGCTGCCGTCACAATCGCCCCCGATGCGCGCACGCCTACTCTCAGCCGTTCTCGCGCACGGGCTGCGGGCGCTGAGCCTGATGGCGCTGAGTGCCTTGATCGTGGCGATCGCCCTGG
>JBDSAB010000606.1:0-2515 GCA_039922395.1 Caldimonas sp. | reverse complement strand
GCCGAACCGATCGCGCAAGCCTATGCCGGCCACCAGTTCGGCGGCTTCTCGCCGCAGCTCGGCGATGGCCGCGCGGTGCTGCTCGGCGAGGTGATCGACCGCCAGGGGCAGCGGCGCGACATCGCGTTCAAGGGCTCGGGCCGCACGCCGTTCTCGCGCGGCGGCGACGGCAAGGCGGCGGTCGGTCCGATGCTGCGCGAGGTGCTGATCGGCGAGGCGATGCATGCGCTCGGCATCCCGACCACGCGCGCGCTCGCCGTCGTCGCGACCGGCCAGCCGGTGATGCGCGAGACGGTGCTGCCGGGTGCGGTGCTGACCCGGGTCGCGGCCAGCCACATCCGCGTCGGCACGTTCCAGTTCTTTGCCGCGCGCGGCGACGTCGAGCGGGTCCGGCAGCTCGCTGAGTACACGATCGCGCGCCACGATCCCGATCGGGTCGGCACGCCGGGCCGCTTTCTCGCGCTGATCGAGCGTGTCGCCGAACGCCAGGCCGCGCTGATCGCGCAGTGGATGAACGTCGGCTTCATCCACGGCGTGATGAACACCGACAACATGACGATCTCGGGCGAGACGATCGACTACGGTCCGTGCGCCTTCGTCGAGGCCTACGACCCGGCGGCAGTGTTCAGCTCGATCGACACGCAAGGTCGCTACGCCTTCGGCAACCAGCCCGGCATTGCGCGCTGGAACCTGGTGCGTTTCGCCGAGACGCTGCTGCCGCTGCTGTCGGACGATGAAGCCGAGGCCACCGCACAGGCGACGCGGGTCATCGAGGCGTTCCCGGCGATCTATATGCGACACCTGCTGGCGGGCCAGCGCGCGAAGCTCGGGCTTCGGGTTGTCGACGGCGTCGACGACGCGGCCGATGCGACGCTCGCGAACGACTGGTTGGCACTGCTACAGGCCGGTCGCATCGACTTCACGCTCGGCTGGCGGCACCTCGCCGATGCGGCGGCCGGCAACGAGACGCCGCTGCGTGCGTTGTTCGCCGATCCGTCGGCACCGGACGCCTGGCTCGAGCGCTGGCGCGAACGCTGCGCACGCGAGGACAAGGTCGCAGCCGCGAACGCCGGTGCCGCGTCGCGTCCCGCGCAGATGCGGCGCGTCAACCCGTGGGTGATCCCGCGCAATCACCGCGTCGAGGAAGCCCTCTCGGCGGCGTCTGCCGACGATGACCTCGGCCCGTTCGATGGCCTCCTCGCCGCGCTGCGCCAGCCATACGACGATATCGCGGAGCACGCGCGCTACGCCGAGCCCGCGGCCTTGGAAGTCACCGCCGGCTATCGCACGTTCTGCGGGACCTGACTTACTCGACCGTCGCGCCGGACGCCTTCACCGCGCTTCGCCAGCTCTCCGTCGAGGTGCGGACGAAGTCGCCGAATTGCTGCGGCGAGCCGACGGTGACCTGCAGCCCTTGGGACAGCAAGAGCTCATTCGTCGCCGGATCGGCGAGGATCCGGTTGATCTCGGTGTTGAGGCGCTCGATCACCGGTGCCGGCGTGCCGGCTGCCGCCATCACGCCTTGCCATGCGAGCGCCTGGTAGTCCTTGATGCCGGCCTCGGTCATGGTCGGCACATCGGGTGCGATCGGCGAGCGCATCGTGCTGGTGATCGCGAGCGGGCGCAGCTTGCCGGCCTTCACGTGCGCCATCGCATTCAGCAAGTCGTTCGAGATCAGGTCGACCTCGCCGGCGAGTAGCGCATTGAGCGCCGGCGCCGCGCCCTTGTACGGCACATGGGTGATTGCGACGCCGGTCTTCTCCTTGAACACCTCGACCGCGAGGTGCGGGAAGGTGCCGTTGCCGGCCGAGGCGTAGTTCAGTCCGCCGGGCTTGGTCTTCGCCAGCTCGACGAGGCCGCGCAGATCCTTGATCGGCGACTCGGTTCGCACCAGAAACAGGTTCGGCACGTAGACCATCAACGCGACCGGCACGAACGCCGTTGCCGTGTCGTACGGCAACTGCTTGTACAGGCTTGGGTTGATCGCAATGTTGGTGTTGGCGAAGAGAAGCGTGTAGCCGTCCGCCGGCGCCTTGGCGACCACATCGGCACCGACGATGCCGCCGGCGCCGGCGCGGTTGTCGACGATCACCGGCTGGCCGAGCGCGGTCGCGAGCTTGCCGCCGACGAGGCGCGCCAGCACGTCGGCCGAGCCGCCTGGCGGGAACGGTACGACGAGTCGGATCGGTTTGCTCGGCCAGGCCTGCGCCATGGCGGGCGCGCCAACGGTAACGCCGGCGAGCACGAGGCCGAGGAGCAGCGCGGCGCGGCGGGACATCGAGTGGGTCATGACGGAATCACCGGAAGGAGGAGGTAGGCATCGGTCGGGCCGCCGAACTCGATGCGGTGGCGGGTCGGCAGCGCGTTGCAGGTGTGGACCCAGATCGGATCTTCAGCGGTCGAGTCCTGCCCTTTGATGTCGATTGCGAGGCGATGGCCGGCCAGGAAGACATTGGAAGTTTCGCGGATCTCGATCGCATAGGCGTAGCTCGTTCCCGGCTCCAGCGCTTCCTTC
>JBDSAB010000605.1:0-12979 GCA_039922395.1 Caldimonas sp. | reverse complement strand
TCGGCCGCCTCTCGCACCATCCGATCGATCACCTGGCCGGCGCGCGGGATGTCGTGGATCAGGCCGGCGGCTTCGCCCGCGATCACCGCGGCCGTGTCGAAGTCGCCGGCCGCGCGGGCCGCGGCGTAGCGCTCGCCTTCCACGCCCATCGAGCGCAGCAGATCGACCTCGCGTCCGGACCAGCGCTGCAGGTGCTCGTTGACGAGGCAGCGGCCGGTGAACGGCGCCGGCCACACGTTGTTGCGCGAGATGTCGAAGACCACGCTGCGCAGGCTGTCGTCGCCGCTGGCGTCGACGATGCGCTGCTTGGCGGCCTCGAAGCCGGCGGCCTCGACCGTGGCGTAGAGGCGCGTGCCGAGCGCGACGCCGGCGGCGCCGAGCATCAGGGCGGCCGCCAGCCCGCGGCCATCGGCGATGCCGCCGGCGGCGACCACCGGGACACCCGGCCCTGCCAGGTCGACGATCGCCGGCACCAGCGCCAGCGTGCCGCGGCTGACCCCGTGCCCGCCGCCTTCGGCCCCGCCAGCGATCAGGATGTCGGCGCCGGCGTCGAGCGCGGCCTTCGCCATCGCCTCGGTCTGCACCTGGCAGACGACCTGGGCGCCGGCCGCCTTGATGCGCGGCGCGAACGGGGCCGGGTCGCCGAACGAGAGCCACACCGCACCGGGGCCGTGCCCGAGCGCGATGTCGAGCAGGTGAGGCTTGCGCGCCAGGCTCCAGGTGATGAAGCCGACGCCGAACGAGCGGCCGCGCTCTCGAGCAGCCGGCGCCAGCACGGCCAGCTCCTGTCGCAGCCACGCTTCCTCTCCGTAGCCGCCGCCGAGGAAGCCGTAGCCGCCGGCTTCGATGACCGCCATCGTCAGCCGCGCATCGGCGACGACGTCCATCGCCGCCAGCACGATCGGGTGGTCAACGCCCAGGCTCCGGGTCAGGTTGGTCTGCAACAGCATGGGCGCCCTTTCGTGAGGTCGATGGACTGACCTTAGATGGGTGCTGGCATCTTGGGAAATGAATTAATAAGATGCGTGCGTTCAGGTTCCGAGATGGCAGCGACATGGACTCGACCGCTCTGGCCACCTTTCTCGCCGTCGCGCGACACGGCTCCGTCACGGCGGCCGCGCTCGAGCTGCACACCGTGCAGTCGAACGTCACCGCACGCATGAAGCAGCTCGAGGCCGACTTCGAGGTCGTGCTGTTCGCGCGTCACAGCCGCGGCGTGACGCTGACAGCCGCCGGTCTGCGTCTGCTCGGCTATGCGCAGCGCCTGCAGGCCCTCGGCGTCGAAGCCCGGGCAGCCGCACGCGACGACGGCATCGTCCGTGGCAGCTTGCGCATCGGCTCGATGGAGACGACCGCCGCAGTCCGGCTTCCCGGGGTGCTCGGACCGTTCCATCGCGCCCATCCGGAGGTCCAGATCGAAGTCCGCACCGGACCGACGGCCGAGCTGCTCGAGCATGTGCTGGCGCACCGGCTGGACGCTGCGCTCGTCGCCGGCCCGCTCAATCATCCCGAACTCGTCGGCCGCACTGTCTTTCGCGAAGAGCTGGTTCTGGTCGCCGCCCGCGACAGCGGCAGCGTGAGTCAGCGCATGGCGACGCCGAGCGGGCTCACGGCGATCACGTTTCGCCAGGGATGTTCGTACCGGCAGCGCCTGGAGGCGCAGTTCACGTCGCGCGGCTGGCTGCCGTTCCACCGCCTCGAGATGGGCACCGTGGAAGGCATCCTCGGCTGCGTCGGTGCGAACGTCGGCGTGACCGTGCTGCCGCGCAGCGTGGTCGAGACCAGTCGGGCCCGCGAGTCGCTGCGCATCGAGGCGTTCGCGCCGGAGCCGCTCCGGGTCGAGACGCTGCTGGTCCGGCGCAGCGATGCGCATGTGGGCGCGACCTTGCGCGCATTCGATGCGATGTTCGACGAGCCCGCGCTCGAATCGGCCAGCCGTCCGACGCTGCAGCTGGTTGCCGGAACCGAGCTCTGATCGGAGCCGCGCGGCCTTGTGGCCGCGAACTCGACCTGGAAATCTCGCGCCCGCCGGCGTACGATGAATCTGCCCTGGCAGGCACCGTGCCACGGCGCCCTTCTGATCTCGGGTGCATCAGCGGGAGACACCATGGGCTACCACCTCGAGGGGCGACTGCTCGAAGTCTGCAACTGCCGCGTCCTCTGCCCTTGCTGGATCGGCGAGGACCCGGACTTCAAGACCTGCGACACGATCGTCGCGTGGCATTTCGACCTGGGCACGATCGACGGCGTCGACGTGACCGGTCGCACCCTGGCGATGCTCGCGCACGTGCCGGGCAACATCCTGCAGGGCAACTGGACCGCGGCGGTCTATCTGGACGATGGCGCAACGCCGGCCCAGGAGGCCGCGCTGCTCGGCGTCTACACGGGACAGAAGGGCGGCCCGGTCGCCGACCTGGCCAAGCTGGTCGGCACCGTCGTGTCGGTTCAGAAGGTGCCGATCACGTTCACGGTGCAAGGCGGTTTCGGCACGATCCAGGTCGGCAATGACGGCTATGCCGAGCTCGAACCGTACAAGAGCGCATCCGGTGCGACGACCACGCTGACCGACACCGTGTTCTCGACGGTGCCCGGCGCGCCGGTTTTCGTCGGCAAGGCCAATGTTTACCGGTCGAAGAACCACGCCGGACTCGGCAAGGACATCGACCTCAAGGGTCACAACGCGCTGCAGAGCACCTTCGTGTTCGACGCCTAGCGCACGGTCCGCCGAGCCCTATGCCCGCGCTCTCGCCAGCGTCGCTCGCGGCGCCGCGTGAGACCCGCCGCGACCTGGCGCTCGCCGTGCTGCTGGGCGCGCTGTCGGTCGGCGCCTGGGCTGCGCTGTGGGCGTGGAGCGCGAGCCCGTATGCACGCTATGCCGCGCATGGCGGCTGGGCCGATCTGGCGATCTTGGCTGGGCTCTGCCGTGCGCTGCCCGGCGGCACGGTGCTCGTGCCGGCCGCGCTCTACGCGCTCGCGTGGGTGCTGATGATCGCGGCGATGATGCTGCCGACGACCTATCCGGTGCTCGGCATCTTTCGCGTGATGACGCGCGGGCGGGCCGACGGCTCGCGCCTTCTCGCCCTGGTGCTCGCCGGATTCTTCGCGGCCTGGTTCGCGTTCGGCGTGATCGCGCATGCGCTCGACGGCGCCGTGGTCTGGCTCGGTGGCCGCAACCTGTGGCTCGCCGAGCATGGCTGGCTGGCCGGCGTCGCGGTGCTCGGGTCGGCCGGGCTGTTCCAGTTCAGCGCCCTGAAGTACCGCTGCCTCGACCAGTGCCGGACGCCGTTCGCATTCGTCACCTCGCGCTGGCGCGGCCGAACCCCGGCGCGCGATGCATTTCGCATCGGCGTCGACCACGGCATCTTCTGCGTCGGCTGCTGCTGGGCGCTGATGCTCTGCATGTTCGTCGTCGGCACCGGCAGCCTCGGCTGGATGCTGGCGCTCGGCGCGCTGATGGCCGCCGAGAAGAACCTGCCGGGCGGCGCGCGGCTGCGCTGGCCGATCGGCGCGGGACTGCTCGGCGGGGCGGCGTTCGTCCTCGTGGCTCACCTCTGAGGGACAGGTCTACGACCGATTCCGTCAGGCCGCCGGTTCCCTCTCGCGCAGATCCGCCTCCCACGCATCGAGCGCCTGCTCGAACAGCTCGCCCAACGTCAACCGGTGCTCGCCGGCGAGCCGACGAAAGCGGTCGCAGGCTTCTTCGGTGATCTTGACGCTGAGCTGTTCGCGGCGCACGCGCAAGAGCTCCGGCGGGCTTCGATGGCGGCTCGGCGCGCGACCCACCTGTGCGGTTCCATCCATCTTCGTCTCCCGGTCTCAATGACAGTCGATGCCCGCGTCGACGCCGATCGCCTGTCCGGTCAGATGCCGCGCCGCCGGCGAGCACAAGAACAGCGCCAGGCCGGCGACATCGTCGGCCGTCATGCTCCGACGGCGCGACCCTTCGCGAAGGGTGAACGCCATCGGCGCGTCAGCGCGACCAGCCGCCGTCGAGGCCAGTCGCGATGAACCGTCGATCGCGCCGGGCAGGATCGCGTTGACGCGGATTCCGTCGCTGCCGAGCTCGCGCGCGAGCGCCTTGACCAGGCCGACGAGCGCCCAGCGGGTCGATGCGCAGGCGGCGCGATAGGCGCCGTCGTGCGGTCCGGCGACCGAGCCCAGCGCGATCAGGCGCGGGCTGGTGCCGGATCGCCGCAGCATCGGCACGGCGCGGCGGGCGAAGTAGTAGTGGCTGTGCAGGTTCACCGCGACCGTCCGTTCCCAGGCGGCGCCGCCGATCGTGTCGATCGGGCCGGCCGGACCGGGGATGCCGGCGTTGTTGATCAGCACATCCAGGCCGCCGAGGGTGCCCTGCACGTCGTCGAACACGAGATCGACATCGTCCGCCACCGATGCGTCGGCCATGCTGCCGGTGATGCCCGGCACGTCGGCGTTCAGGCGGTCGAGCGCCGCGCGGTCGATGTCGCAGACGTGCACGCGCGAGCCGGCTTCATGGAACGCGCGCGCGATCACCGCGCCGATGCCGCCGGCGCCGCAGGTGACGAGCACGCGGAGGTGAGGCGGCGGGCGTAGCGAATCGAGGATCGACATCGGGGTCCTTGCGAGCGCGAGGTTCAGCGGCGGCCGCGCTGCGTTGCGAAGCCGCCGACACCGCGCCGGAGCTCCGCAGTCTCGCTGGAGCCGCGCGCCAACCCAATGTGATGGCCGCACATCCGGGTGGCCCGATTCGATGTGACCCGTGGCCGACCGACGGCACGCGACCGGGGCATCGCCTCTGCTAGCCTCTCGCCGCCGAAGCGGACGGTCGTCGTCGTTCGCCATGAGGAACACGCCGCGATGAGCGCCATTCGACCGGACAGGGATGAGAAGACCGCCAGCGCGCTGATCGAGCTGCTGCATCAAGGCGCACCGGCCGACGACTTCGCTCGTCGGCTCGGCCAGGTCGAGGCGCTGCCCGACGGCGACCCGGGCAAGTCGACCTTGATCGAAACGGTCCGCATGGCGATGGCGGTGCGCAACCGCCTCGAGGTGCAGCAGCAGCGCGAGCGCGGGATGATGGCGGTGATCGAGTCGGCGCAGGACCTGTCGAGCCGGCTCGATCTCACCGGCCTGCTGAGCGCGATCGTCTCGCGCGCGCGCAATCTGCTCGGCTCGCATGTGGCGTGGCTTTCGACCTACGATGCCGATCGCGGCGAGTACCAGGTGCTGGTCGCCGATGGCGCGCTGTCGCAGAGCACCTCGAACATGGTCGCGAGCCGCGACCGCGGCGTCGGCAGCATCCTGATGGCGACGCGGCTGCCGTTCACGACACCCGACTACCTGCACGACAAGCGCTTCGTCCACGACCCGAAGCTGGACGACACGTTTCGCGCCGAAGGCATCGCCGCGCTGGTCGGCGTGCCGTTGATCTGGGACGGCGAGGTCGAGGGGCTGCTGTTCGTCGCCGATCGCTACCACCGCATGCACACCGCGCAGAGCATCTCGATCCTCAGCACGCTCGCGACGCATGGCGCCGTCGCGCTGCGCAATGCGAACAACTTCAAGAGCGCGAATGCGGCGCTCGAGAAGGCCGAGCAGGCTCGCGCCGCGCTCGAGCGCCATGTGCGCAGCGTCCAGGCCGCGGCCGAGGCGCATGAGCAGATGACCGGGCTGCTGGCGAAAGGCGCATCGCTGGCGTCGCTCTGCCAGGCGGTCGCGCAGCGCCTCGGCGGCAGCGTGCTGGTGCTCGACGAGGCCGGCCAGGTGATCAGCCGCGGCATGGCCGACGGCTATGCCGGCAGCGGCGGATCGACCTATGCGCCGCAGGGTGCCCACAGCGCTGAATTGGCACGCGCGCTCGGCACCAGCCGGCAGATCGGCCGCTCGGTGCTGGCCTGCGAGGCTGACGGCGAGTCGTGCCGCGTGATGGCGGTGATCGGCGGCGACGACGTGCTCGGATCGACCGCGCTCTTTCATCGCGCCGAGCTCGACGACACCGCGATCCGGACCTTCGAGCGCAGCTCGAGCGTGATCGGCATCGTGCTGTTGTCGCAGGAGCGGATGGAGGCGACCAAGAGCCGCGGCGCGTCGACTCTGCTGCGCTCGCTGGTCTCGCCGCGCCAGGACGAGCCGGCGCTGATGGCGAACCAGGCCGAGCGCCACGGCGTCGATCTGACCCAGCCGCTCGCGCTGATGTTGATCGAGATGGACGGCCCGGGTGCCGGTTACGCGGCGCGCCGGTTCAGGGCGTTGACGCCGCTCGCCAACGTGCTGGTCGACGAGATCGACGGCGTCCTCGTCGTGCTGTGCAGCGCAACCCGCGCGATCGATGTGCGCCAGACGATCTCGAACTGGGCCCGGGTCGAATCGGGCACGGTCCACCGCGGCGTGGTGTCGCGGCCGGTGGCAGCGCCGGCCGAGATTCCCGCGCTGTACGCGACGTTGAAGCGCGCGCTGCCGGTGCTGCGCCGTATCGGCGTGAACGGCCAGGTCGTCGGCCAGAACGAGCTGGCGCTCTATTCGACTTTGTTCGAGACCCACGACCAGGCCAGCCTGACCGCGTTTCTCGAGGTGACGATCGGCGCGCTGATCTCGCACGACCGCAAGCGGACGTCCGAGCTCGCGACGACCCTGCTGACCTACTTCGACAGCAACCAGAACGCGAAGGTGACGGCGCAGCGCCTGCAGATCCACGTCAACACGGTGCGCCAGCGGCTCGCAACGATCGAGGACCTGCTCGGCCACTGGGGCAACGCCTCGCGCGCGCTCGAGATCCACATCGCGCTGCGCCTGTGGAGCCTGGGCGCGCCGGCTGAGTGAGCCGGCCGGCGCGAGGTCGGCGTCTGCCGGCGCTCGCCATGCGGGATCAGCACGCCCGGCGGCGCGCGCGGTGGTGCTTCGTCAGGCCGGCGCGACCGCCGTCGCCGGCTTCTCCGACGGCAGCCACAGCACCGCGGCCGCGGTGCAGAGCGCGATTCCGGCCAGCACCAGCAGCAAGGTGTCGAAGCCGACTCCCTTGACCACCGGCCCGAGCAGCCAGACCGCGAGCGAGCTGATGCCGAGCGAGATCGCGAGCCGGATGCCGGCCACGCGGGAGCGCATGTTGTCGTCGACGTAGCGCGCGATCATCGCGTCGGTGAACGGGATCGCGCCGAACACGAAGACCATCACCGCGAGCAGGCCCGCATACAGCCACCAGCCTTGCGCATGCGAGGTCCACAGCAGCGCCGGCACCTGCAGCAGTGCAACCGCGAGGTACAGCGGCTTCAGCGTGAAGCGGTCGATCAGCCGGCCGACCACCACCTGCGCCAGCGACGCCACGGCGTAGACGCTCGCGAGCAGCAGGCCGAGCATGGCGGGGTCCTGCATGACACCCTGGAAGCGCTCGGACAGCAGCTGCGCATTGCCGTTCGTCGTCAGGTTGAACAGGATGCCGCCGGTCGCCGACGCGGTCGTCATCACCGCAAGCACGCGCGCCACCTGCGCGCGCGACAGCTTCACGCCGGCGCCGCCCTTGCGCTTGGCCGGCGCCTCGCGCTCGAGCGGCACCAGCCGCATGAAGACGAAGCCGAGCGCGATGCAGACGACCCCCGGTACCGCGAACGCCGCGCGCCAGCCGAGCCACTGGACGAGCAGGCCGGTGAGGCCGGCGGCGACCGCGATGCCGAGGTTGCCGGCGAGTCCGTTGACGCCGATGGTCGCGCCGGGCTTGACGGCCGCCTGCAGCAGCATCGGGATGCCGACCGGGTGGTAAATCGACGCGAACACGCCGATCAAGGTCAGCGCCGCGGCGAGCTGCCAGGGCCCCTGCGTGATCGCCGCCAGCAGCGACGACAGACCCATGCCGAAGAAGAAGATGATCATCATCGAGCGGCGCCCCCACAGGTCGCCGAGCCGGCCGGCCGGCAGCGAGCCGAGGCCGAACATCACGAAGGCGCCGACGCCGAACGGCATCAGGTCCTCCCACCGCGCCAGGCCGAAATCGGCCGCGATCGTGGTGACCGCGGTCGCGAAGATCAGCAGGAACATGTGATCGACCGCGTGGGCCACGTTCAGCAGGAGGATGGTCGTTCGTGAGTGCATGAGGAAGGCCGCCTGAACCCGGCCATGGCGCAATGTTGCATTGTCGACGGACGCGAGCGAAGCCCGCTGCCGGCGCTGCCGTCTAGCCCCCGGCCGCCAGCTCGCGCTCGAGCACCTTCGGATTGTCGCGCCAGCGTTCGACCCACTCCTGCGCGACGTCGCCCGGGTAGACGTCTTCGATCCCTTCCTTCAGCGCCCTGACGATCGCGCTCGCCAGCGCGGCCGGCGTGACCTTCGGCGGCGGCAGGTTCTGGTTCCATTCGTCGTCGATCGGTCCCGGGAACACGTTGATCACGCGGATGCCGGTCGGCCGCATCTCGGCACGCAGGCACTGGGCGAGCGAATGGGCTGCTGCCTTCGACGCCGAAAAGGTGCCGTGCGGCGGATAGTTCGAGAGCGCATAGATCGACAGCAGGTTCACCCACGCGGCCGCATGCGTCACGCCGTCGGCCGAGCGGCCCTTCAGCGCCGGGCCGAACTCCTGTGCGAGGCGCAAGAGGCCGAAGTAATTGATGTCCATCTCGGCCTTGGCGACGTCGGTGCCGCGCCGCGCTGCGATGCCGAACGCGCGGTGCACCTCGGCGTTGTTGATCACGATGTCGACCTTGCCGCCGATCTCGCCGGCCAGCTCGGTGACCGAGCGGCCGTTGGTCAGGTCGAGCGGCACCAAGGTAACCGGCTTCAGCGCGCTGATGTCGTCGAGGCCGCCGAGCTTCTTCCACGGCTCTGCATGACCGACCCAGACGATGTCGGCGCCGGCCTTGACGAGCGCCTTGACGAGCGCCTGGCCGACCTCGGTCTTGCCATCGGTGACGAGGATCTTCCTGAACTTCGGGTCGCTGGTCATCTCGCGCAGCATGTTGTCGTCGGCCATGTGTTCACTCTCCTCGGGCGGAAATCCGATCAGGACCGCGGCGCCGGCGCGGTCGAGGCGCGCGCCGACGTGGACGCGCACCGGTTGTGGTCTTGCTGAAGCGGGCGCACCGGCCGGCCTGCCGGCGGCGGGCAGGGCGTTCTGCGGCGCGCCGCCGTGTGCCGACGGCGACGGCGACGGCACGTCCCCATGCAGATGCACGATCACCGTCGGCCCGACATCGAGCCGCACGAGGCCGAGCCGCCATGGCAACCGCTCGCGGTAGAACGGGTCGTTGCTGTGGTGGAGCACGGTCTCGCTGAGCAGCTCGCCGGTACCGGTCTGCGACATCCATCTGAGTTGCGGCGACAGACAACGATGGCAGGCATCGCGCGGCGGGTACTGCACCGCCTGGCAGCGCTGGCACACCTGCAGCTCGAAGCGGCCTTCTGCGGCCGCCGCGGTCATGCCGAGCGCAGTGCGGCCGCGCGCCCACGGCGGCAGGTTCATCTGCCGCGTGCGCAGCACCGGGTTCTTGCGGCGCGGCTTCATCAGAGGCATCGTCATGGCGTGCCCCCCTTTTCTTCACAGCGCCCGGTCGGATGTGAGGGATGCTGCCCGGTGTCGCACACGCCTCTGCGCGCGTCGCCGGTCGGGATGCGCGTCACGCCGACCTCCCGAGGATCACCGCGCCAGTGCACAGGCACCGGTCATACGTGACCATGCCAAAGCCGGAAACGAGGCCGAGCTTCGCATCGACAACGGTCCGCTCGCCGGCTTCGTCGGTGAGCTGACGGATCGTCTCGGTCATGCCGAGAAAGCCGCCGGCGCAACCGGCCTGGCCGGCCGAGAGCTGGCCGCCGCTGGTGTTGTTCGCAAAGTCGCCGTCGAAGGTCAGCGTCTTCGAGCGCACGAAATCCGGGCCTTCGCCTTTCTCGCAGAAGCCGAGGTCTTCGAACTGCAGCATCACGACGACCGGGTAGTCGTCGTAGGTCTGCACGAAGTCGATCGCGGCAGGCTTGACGCCGGCCTGTGCATACAGGTCGTCGCGGTCCATCAGCCAACCGCCGCGCACCAGCACCGGATCGTCGGGGTAGGCGTTGTGGCGTTCGATCGCGGCGCGCACGACGGCATGCGGCAGGCCGAGGTCGCGCGCTTGCTCGGCGCGCATCACGAGGAACGCCTCGGCGCCGGCGCACGGCATCACGCAGTCGAACAGGTGGATCGGGTCGGAGATGGGACGCGCGTCGATGTACTGCTGCATCGTCAGCGGCACCTTGAACATCGCGTTCGGGTTCTTCAGCGCATTGGTCCGCTGGGCGACGCAGATGCGGCCGAAGTCCTCGCGCGTCGCGCCGTAGGTGTTCATGTAGTTCGCGGTGATGAACGCGAAGATCGAGTTCGGGCCGCCCGAGCCGTACGGGTAGCTGGCGTCACGCGCGAAGTGGCTGAAGCCGCCGAGCATCTGCCGGAACGACTCGACGTGGTTCGCGTCGGCCGCGATGCACGCGACGATGTCGGCATCGCCGGCCTGCACCGCGCGCGCCGCGCGGCGCAACGCCATCACGCCGGAGGCGCCGCCGGTCGGGATGTGGTCGAGCCAGCGCGGGCTGACGCCGAGGTGCTGGGTGACGCCGACCGCGGTGTCGGGCGACAGCGAGAAGCTCGAGACGGTGAGGCCGTCGATGCGGTCCTTCGGGATGCCGGAGCGCTCGACCAGCGCGTCGAGCGCGGCGCCGATGAACCAGTGCGCGCCTTTCGTCGAGTAGCGCCGGTAGGGCACCGTGACCGGCACGGCGACCGCGACGCCGTCGTACGACTGGCGACGGGTCATGTCGGTGCGCGCGAGGCCGATGTCATCCCTGGCGCTTCTTCATCGAGCGCGTGTCGATGCAGCAGGCATCGGCGGGCAGCGCCTGCGCCATCTTGCGAAGCTCGCCGCGCTGGATCTTTTGCGACAGCGTGAGCGGCAGCGCGTCGACGAAGGCCACATAGCCGGGCGCCTTGAAATACGCGAGCTGGCCGAGCGCGTGGTCGACGAGCGCGGCGGCGAGCTGCTGACGCTGGTCGATGCCGATCGGCTCGCGCGTGACGATGCAAGCGAGGACTTCGTCGCCGCGCAGCGCGTCGGGTGCCGCGGCGACCGCCGAGGCCTTCACCGCCGGATGCTGATTCAGCACGCTCTCGACCTCGACCGCCGAGATGTTCTCGCCGCTGCGCCGGATCACGTTCTTCTTGCGGTCGACGAAGAAGAAGCTGCCTTCGGTGTCGCGCCGGACCACGTCGCCGGTATGGAACCAGCCGCCGGCCCATGCCTCATGGGTCGCCGCCTCGTCCTTCAGATAGCCCGAGAAGAAGTGGCGGCGCGGGTCGGGGCCGGTCGCGCGCACCAGCAGCTCGCCGGGTGTATCGGGCGGCACGTCGAGGCCCTCGTCGTCGACGACCCGCGCTTCGACGAACGATTCGGTGCGTCCGAAGCAATGGGTGCCGATCAGGCGCGGTTCGCGGGTCGCCATGATCGCGCCGCCGGCGCCCGTCTCGGTCATCGCCCAGGCCTCGATCAGCGGAAAGCCGAAACGCGCCTCGAACGGGGCGTGGTTCTTGCCGTCGACGCCGGCGCCGAAGCCCCAGCGCACCGAATGCGCGCGATCGTCGGGCGACGGGTCGGCGACGATCAGCATCGCCGGCATCACGCCGAGGTAGTGGATGAGGGTCGCGCGGCTCTTGCGCACGCTCTGCCACCAGGTCCGCGGATGAAAACGGTCGAGCTGGATCAGGCAGCCCCCGGCGACCAGGATCACCATCAGCGAGAAGCACATCGCATTGACGTGGTTCAGCGGCAGCGGCGTGATGATCCGTTCCTGGTCCGGCCGCACGCTGCAGACGTCGCCGATGTCGGCATACCAGTGGCCGACGTTCAGGAAGTACGCGTTGCTCAGGATGCAGCCCTTCGGCCGGCCGGTCGTGCCCGATGTGTAGAGCAGCGCGCACTCGGTGTCGATGCCGATCGGCGCACCGGCGCGCGGGGCCGGGCGCAGCGCGGCCGGCAGGGGATGGGGCGCCGAAGTCTCCGATTCGTCGTCCTCGCGCCATTCGCGAACGGCGAGCGGAACGCCGCAGGTCTTGGCCGCCGCGTGCAGGTCGGCGCCGCGGTTTGGTAGCACGACCGCGAGCCCGATGTCGCTGTGGCCGACCAGGTACTCGAGCTCGGCGGAGCGCATCTCGGCGTTGATCGGCACGACGCTCGCACCGAGCGCGTTGAGCGCGAACCAGTGGAACAGGAACGCGGGCCGGTTCTCGAGCATCAGGCCGACCCGGTGGCCGTGGCCGTAGCCGGCCGCGGCATAGCGCGCCTGCAACGCGTCGACCAGGCGCGCCGCGTCGCGCCACGAGATCTCGCCGGCGGGGATGCCGTAGGACGCCGCGGTGACGGCCTCGACGCAGAGGAACGGCGCGTCGGGCGTGCGCGCCGCGGTCGCGGCAAAGGCGGCGTGGACGGTCTGCGCGGTCGCTGTCGGGGGTGTCATCGGCGCGGTCATCGGCATCGTCAGATGAAGAGCTGAACCGCCGGTAGCGCGGCATCGCAGTTGATCAGGTTGACCCGCTTCAAGGTCATGCGCAGCGCGCCGCCCTGGACCGTCAGGTGGTGAAAGCAGGTGCCGACGAACGTGTTCAGCTCGTCGCCCTGCGACTCCGTGTAGTGGAACTCGCTGCGCACGACGTACTGGTTCGCGGCCGCGTCGGCGCGCTCGACGGTCGGCGTCTGCAGCAGGTGGTGGCTGCGCGTCGGCGGCTGCTGCGAGAACGCGCGCGGGCTCTTCAACCGCTCGATGCGCAGCTCGCGCAGCAGCTTGTCCTCGTACAGGTGCGACGTGTGGTTCAGGCCGTCCTCCTGATCCGGCACCAGCGGCACCCAGTAGTAAGCGTCGTCGGTGAACAGCGCGTTCCACTCGGCATAGCGCTTCTCGTCGAGCAGGCGCGCCTCGCGCACGACGAAGTCGATCAGCTGACGCTCCGGGACGTTCGTTCCATCCATCACATCGTCATCGTCATGTAGCGCGCCCA
>JBDSAB010000604.1:0-9244 GCA_039922395.1 Caldimonas sp. | reverse complement strand
CGCGGGTCGCGTCGACATAGCGCGCCAGCGCGAGCGGCAGCCACAGATAGTCGTCGGAGATGCGCGTGCGCACGCCGCGGCCCTGCGGCGGATGCCACCAGTGCTGCACGTCGCCCTCGGCGAACTGACGGCTCGCGCAGAGCAGCAGCTGCGCACGCAGCAGCTCCGGCTTCGTGTGGACCAACGCCATCGCGTCCTGCAGCTGGTCGCGAAAACCGAACGCGCCGCCCGACTGGTAGTAGCCGCTGCGCGCCCAGATCCGGCAGGCGATCGTCTGGTACAGCAGCCAGCCGTTGGCGAGCACGTCGAGCGCCGGATCGGGCGTGCGAACCTGGACCGCACCGAGCGTGCGGCGCCAGTGCTGGTGGACCGCGTCGAGCGCCTCGGCGGTCGCCTCGGCGCCGCGGAAGTGGCGGACCAGCTTGTCCGCCTCGTCGGTGCTGCGGCCCATGCCGAGGCGGAACACTACCTCGCTCGTTTCGCCATCCATCAGCGTGACCGGCACCTGGAGCACGGCGCACGGATCGAGGGCGGCGCCGGCACGTCCGGACAACCGGGCTCGGCCAAGTGCGGCCGGCTGGCGCATCGAGCCGTTGCGGCCGATGAATTCGGTGCGGTCGCAGGTGAAGCTGGTCGTCGATCGCTGCGGCGCATCGACGTCGAAGAAGCCGATCCAGTCGGCATAGTCGTTGCTGTAGCGGTTGCGCGCGTAGATCGCGCCGCTTTGAGGGGCGACCTCGGTGACGATGTGCGGCGCCGACTTCGAGCGCAGGTCGCCGAGCACCCATTCGACATAGCCGGTCGCGCTGACCTTGCGCGGCCGTCCCGATTCGTTGGTGAGGCGCAGCACCGAGAGCTTGACCGCGGCGTCGAGTGCCACGAAGACTTGCAGTTCGGAGCGGATGCCGTTCGCGACGTGCTCGAAGATGCTGTAGCCGAAGCCATGCCGGGTCGCGTACTGGCCCGGCGGCGGGCCGTCGAGGCGCGCTGGCAGCGAGGTCGGCGACCAGACCTGGCCAGACTCCTCGTCGCGCAGGTAGATCGCTTCGCCGCCGCCGTCGCTCACCGGGTCGTTGTGCCACGGCGTCAGGCGCAGCTCGTGTGCGTTCTCGCACCAGGTGTAGGCACTGCCCGCCTCCGATACGACGGTGCCGAAGCGCGGGTTCGCGAGCACGTTGACCCACGGCGCCGGTGGCCGCTCGCCAGCGCGCGGCACGATGACGTACTCGCGGCCGTCGGCCGAGAAGCCGCCCATGCCGTTGAACAGGCCGAGCTCGGCACCGATCGCCGATCGGCGTGACGGCGATGGGGTCGGGCCGGCGGCGACGTTTGTCGCGCCGGCCGTCGCTGTGTTGGCGGCAACGGCCGCGGCGGCAGCCGATGCTCGATCGGCGGCACGCACCGCCGCGAATGGCGCGATCCGGCGATCGCGCAGCGGCCGCCGGCTGATCTGCTCGACGAGCGTGCCGCGGCTGTCGCTGAAGACCGCGCGGGCCACCGACTGCAGCAGCACGCGGTCCTCGTGCGAGATCTGCTCGACGTGGCGCACGAAGATGCCGCCCGGGCGATCGATCACATGGGCCTCGACGCCGCCGGCGATCAGCCCGAGGATCTGTTCCTGCAGGCGTTGCCGGTAGATGTCGCGCTCCTCGTTCCAGATCACGAGGTCGACCGCGAGCCCCTTCAGGCGCCACCAGGCGTGCGCCTGCACGAGCTGGCGCACGAGGTCGATGTTGTCGGCGCTGCCGATCTGCACCAGCACGATCGGCAGGTCGCCCGAGATCGCATAACCCCACAGCCCGGATTGGCTGCGCCGGTTGCGGACCAGCACGCTCGCGTCGGCCCGCATGCCGTTCTGCGCATAGATCACGGCGCCGGCGAGTCGGCCGTAGAGCTGCGCATCGGCCTCGCTGGCATTGAGCTGGCGCAGCACCACCTGCGCATGGGTCCACGCGAGTTCGAACACGCGGTCGGCGAGGCGGCGGTCCTGGTACTTCTCGGCCAGCAGCAGGCAGGCCTCGCGGCTGTCGGTCATGCCGTAGACGATGTCGACGGTGACCGCCTGGTCGGGGGCGAGCGTGATGACGCAGCGGCTCGCTGCGACCGGATCGAGCACCGAGCCGGCGCTGTTCGACAGCGCGCCGGCGCGCCCGAGCGCCTGCGGCGACTCGGGTCCGTTGCCGCGACCGAGGAAGCGCGCGCGGTCGGTCTCGTGCGAGATCGCGCTGACCTTGGCGACGCCGGCGCCGGGCACCGCGATGTTGTGCACCGCCATCAGCTGGAACATCCACAGCGACGGGTCCTCGGGCGAACGCGGCCGCCGCGTGCACAGCACCGCAGCCGGCCGCTCGAGGATCTCGGTCTGCACGAACAGCTTGCTGAACGCCGGGTGCAGCGCATCGGCGATCGGCGCCGCGAGCACGACCTCGGTGTAGCTCGTCACCTCGATCGTGCGGCGGGCGCGGCTGTTGTTGGTGATGCGCAGGCGCCGCAGCTCGATGTCGTCCTCGGGCGATACGACGATCTCGGTGTGGGTGTCGATGCCGGTGTCGCGGCGCCGGAACTCGGCCCGCCCTTCGGAGAAGATCGCCTCGTAGTTCTCGCCGGGGCGCCGGGTCGGCTGGTGCGCCGTCGACCAGAGGTCGCCGCTGACGACGTCGCGCAGGTAGCAGAAGCTGCCCCAGGCGTCGCGCGTCGCGTCCTCGTGCCAGCGGGTGACCGCGAGGTCCTTCCAGCGGCTGTAGCCGCCGCCGGCGTGGCTCACCATCACGTGGTAGCGGCCGTTCGACAGCAGCTGCACCTCGGGGGTCGGCGAATCCGGGTCGATGATGACGCGGATCGGCGTCTTGTTGGCGTCGTCCGCGCTGCGCCGGCCGGCGCGCTCGTCGATGTCGGGCTGGAACACCGTCACGCGCGGCACCCGCTCCTGCAGCAGCAGCAAGGTCGCGCGCAGTCGCGCATCGCCTTCGAAGTGGCGCTGCATCGGCCGGTCGAGCAGCAGGTGGGCGAGGGCGAGCAAGCCCATGCCCTGGTGGTGCGTCATGAACGAGCGCACGACCGCCCGCGTCTGGCCGCGCGGCAGGCGCGACGCGGTGTAGTCGACCGCTTCGTACATGCCGTAGCGGCCGGCGGCGCCGTCGGCCCAGAGGCGCTGCAGGTTTGCGCAGGCCTGTTCGGGCGCGACCATCAGCGCCATCATCGACGCATACGGCGCGACGACCAGGTCCTCGGCCAGGCCGCGCTTCAGGCCGAGGCCCGGCACGCCGAAGGCGCGGTACTGGTAGTTCAGCGCGGTGTCGGTCGCGTTGTAACCGGATTCGGAGATGCCCCAGGGCACGTTGCGCTGATTGCCGTACTCGATCTGGCGCTGGACCGCGCCCTGGCAGGTCTGGTCGAGCAGCGTGTTCTCGTAGCTCGGCATCATCAGCATCGGCATCAGATACTCGAACATCGAGCCGCTCCACGAGAGCAGCACCGGCTCGCCGGCCGCGGCCGTGAGCACGCGGCTCAACGCGAACCAGGCGTCCTGCGCGATCTGGCCCTGCGCGATCGCGACGAAGACGCCGAGGCGCGCCTCCGATGCCAGCAGGTCGTAGAAGCCCGCATCGACGCGCCGTTCGTCGACGTTGTAGCCGATCGTCATCAGGTGGCGCGAGCTGTCGTACAGGAAGGTCTGGTCCATCCGTGCGAGCGCTCCGGCGCGCGCCGCGAGATGATCGATCGCATGCAAGCGGACCTCGGCGAGGAGCGGCCCGTTCGCTCCGGCATCGCCGGCGGCTCGGGTGCCGAGCCGGCGCAGGCTGGGCAGCCCGGTCGGCGCCGCAGCGTCGTGCGCACCCGCCGGGACCAACTCGCGCAACTCGTCGCTGGCCGTTCGGCATTGCTCGATCAGCAGACGAGCCCAGTCGTCGCTGTCGTCGTCCACCTCGCTCTCGGTCGCGTCGTCCTTCGGGGTCGGTGCGAGCTCGGCAAGCGCCGCGCGGATCGCCGTCGCACCGCGTTCGAACTCGGCCAGCAGCGCGGACCAGCCCTCGAGCGAGCGAACGCCGATGTGCGCGTCGGCGTCGCCGGCGTGGCGATCGAGGAGTTGCGTGAACTGCGAGAGCGCAGCCGGCAATCCGCTGCCGGCGTCCTTCGCGCGGTCGCCGAGCGACTCCTTCAGCACGCCGAACGTATCGCGCACGCCATCGACCCAGCCGGCGGGCAGCAGGGGCGCATCGGCCAGCGCGAGAAGGCCGGCGCGCAATGTCAGCAGCTGGCCCGCGAGGTTGCCGCTGTCGACCGTCGAGATGTAGTGCGGACGCAGCGGCTGCAGGGTCTCGGTGTCGTACCAGTTGTAGAAGTGCCCCCGATAGCGCTCGAGTCCTTCCATGCTCGCCAGCGCCGCTTCGAGCCGCTGCAGGAGCTGGCTGCTGGTGATGTAGCCGAAGTCGCGCGCGACCAGGCCGGCCAGCAGCGCGAAGCCCATGTTGGTCGGCGAGGTCCGGTGGGCGATGCGCGCGACCGGGTGTTCCTGCATGTTGTCCGGCGGCAGGTGGTGGTCGGCCGCGCCGACGTGGCTGTCGAAGAAGGCCCAGGTGCGGCGCGCGAGGCGGCGCAGGAACAGGGTCTGCTCGAGCGTCAGCGCCGAGCGCTTGCGATGCAGCGGCCGGTCGACCCACCAGACCAGCACCGGCGACAGCGCCCACAGCAGCAACACGGGCGCGGCCGCGTCGAGGCCGGCTGGCCGCAGGAACCAGAGGCCGACGGCGCAGCCGATCGCCAGCAGCGGCCCGACCGCCATCGTGCGCACACCATGCAGCAGGTCGGCGAGGCTGCCCGGCACCGTGTCGACCGAGACATCGGCCGAGGGCCGCCATTCGAGCAGGCGCCGCTTCGACAGCAGCACGCGCCACAGCGTGCGGCCGATCGCAGCCAGGCTGTAGGCCGCCTCGTGCGGCAGGCAGGCGAGCGTCTGCAGCACCTGCATCAGCAGCATGCCGGCCTGGCGACCGGCCGGCGACGCGACGCGCGCCGGCTCTTCGGCACGCACGCGCTCGGCGGCGCGGCGCAGCCAGTCGGCAACCTGCGCGGCCACCGGGATCAGCGCGACGATCGCGATCGCGCGCCAGGTCCACCACTCGGGGCCGGGCAAAGCCCACCAGCCCACCAGCAGCACCGCGACCAGCGCACTCGGCACCAGGCTGCGGCGCAGGTTGTCGAGAATCTTCGCGCGCGACAACGTCGAGAGCGGGTTGCGCGGCTTGCCCGGCAACGTGTGCAGGCGCGACCGCAGCCAGCCGAGCAGCTGCCAGTCGCCTCGGATCCAGCGGTAGCGCCGCGCAACGTCGACGCTGTAGCGGGTCGGCGATTCCTCGAGCATCTGCACGTCGCTGAGCAGACCGGCGCGCGCATGGCAACCTTCGAGCAGGTCGTGGCTGAGGATGCGGTTCTCGGGCAGCCGGCCGGCGAGCGCGCGCTCGAACGCATCGACGTCGTAGATGCCCTTGCCGATGAACGAGCCTTCGCCGAACAGGTCCTGGTAGACGTCGGAAACCGCGCGGGTGTACGGATCGATGCCGGGCTCGCCGCCATAAAGACGCGCATAGCCCGAGCGGTTGGTGCTCGGCAGGCTCAGGCCGACGCGCGGCTGCAGGATGCCGTAGCCCTCGACAACGATGTCCTCGCAGCGGCCGGTGCCGAACACCGGCCGGTTCAGCGGATGCGCCATCGTCGCGATGATCTGCGAGGCTGCGTCGCGCGGCAGCTGGGTGTCGGTGTCGAGCGTGATCACATAGCGCACGGCCGACAGCGAGCCGGTGTCGCCGACGATGCGCTGGAAGCGATCCGCGCCGCCTTCGCCGGCGTGGCCGCGCAACAGCGCATTGAGGTCCGCCAGCTTGCCGCGTTTGCGCTCGTAGCCCATCCAGACCCGCTCGCGTGGATTCCAGCGCCGCGGCCGATGGAACAGGAAGAAGAAGTCGGTGCCCTGCGGACCCGCCGCCACGCGGTATTTCGCGTTCAGCGCCGAGATGCGCACTGCCGCGAGCTCGACCAGCGCGGCATCGGCCGGCTGATGCTCCTCGCTGGCATCGTAGAAATCGGTCAGCAGCGCGAAGTGCAGGTGCGGGTCGCGGTTGGCGAGGAAGCGCACCTCGAGCGCATCGACCAGCGCCTCGACCCCGGCGGCGTGGCCGAGCATCGTCGGCACGACGACCAGGGTGCGCGACTCGGACGCGATGCCGTACGAATAGTCCATCCGCGCCAACGGCTGCGGGTCGACGAACAACGTGACCAGCCAGTTGACCAGCGAGACTGCAAGCTGGCTGATCGCCAACAGCAAGGCGATGCCGAACAGCACCTCGCCCCACCAGGGCCAGCCGGCGTGCCGGTGCGCGTCGAGCAGCGGGCCGGCAACGAGGGCGAGGCTGATCGCGATGATCGAGCCGGCGTAGACCGCGAGCGGCCGGCGTCGGACCCGGCGCGCGAGCGCGAGCACGCCCGCCACGCGCACGCCGGCCGCCTCTTCGAGCGCTGCGCGGCCTTCGCCCATCAGGTGATAGCCGATGTGGAGGTGACGGCCGTTCGCGGCGGCGTCGGTGCCGTTCTGCGCCGCCGCTGCGTCGGCGAGCTGCACCGCGAGGCGTGCGACCTCGGTCTCCGACCGCGTGCCCAGCTTGGCGATCGACTCGACCGCATGGCGGTAGCGGTCGCGCGTGCCGAAGTCCATCTGCGCATAGACGCCGCTCGGGTCGTCGCGCAGGGTCTGTTCGACGCCGCTCAGGGTCTCGACGAACTCGCGCCAGTCCATCGCGTTGAGCAGGCGCAGGCTGCCGATGCAGTTGCTGACCGAGACCTGGTTCGCGGCCTGCTGCTGGGCTTCGAGCTGCACCATCTGCTCGATCGTGTGGCCCGATTCGCCGAGGCGCTGCTCCATCCACGTCAGCGGCAGCGCAAGCGCTGCGCCCTGGCCCTGCAGGCGGCGCGCGAACTCGGCCACGTAGGCATTGGTGAGCGACGGTGACGAGCGCGCCATGTCGGCGATCACCGGGATCAGCTCGCTCGGCGACTTGGCCGCGACCTCGAGCATGCTGTCGGCCCAGGTGCCGGCCGTGTCGCGGTCGATGTGGGCGACCGCAACGCGTGTGGCGACCCGCCGCAGGTTCTCGATCAAGGCGAGCCGCAACATGATCGGGAACGCCCACAGCTCGCCGAGCAGCAACGGCTGCGCGGTCTGGTACGACGCGACGAAGCGGCTCAGCGGGCCGCGCCCGACCTGGCCGTCGCCGTGCGCGATCGCCTGCAGCGCGAGGTCGTAGATGCGCGGCAGGCCGGCGCCGCTGCCGTTGACCGGCGCCAATGCGAGGCGCGGCAGCTCGCGGCTGTAGCCGCGCGGCAGGTGGCGCCGCGCGGTGCGGATCTCTTCCTCGATCAGGTAGAAGTTGTCGAGCAGCCACTCGGCCGCCGGTGTGAAGCGGCGCTCGTGGTCAGCGGTCGCGGCGAGCTGCTTGCCGAGGTTGACGAGCACCTGCTCGTTCGAGGCGAGCCGGCCGAGCAGGCGGTCGGGCAGCGACGCATCGCTGAGAACGTGGACGGCGGCGAGGCGCTTGCCGTGCGCCGCCATCTGGTCGGCGCTGAACAGCTCGGCCCGCAGCGGCTCGTCTTCGTCGTTGGCTTCTCCGTGGGCGACCGGGGTCCAGGTTCGCTGCCACCAGCTGCGCGCGGTTTCGATCCGGTTCTGTAGAAAGCTCGCTTGAAGCAGCATCGGGCGCAGAGATCCTTGGGATCGAGCCGGCGGGGCGCGGCGTGGCAAGGTAACACGGCGGCCGAAACGCCGAAAGCCGAGTGCCGTGGATGGACTTCTAGAATCGTCCGCCATGGAAAGCAAATCGCGCTCCCGCGCCAACACGGCCTCGTACGGTGAAGCGTCGATTCGTGTGCTGAAGGGCCTCGAGCCGGTCAAGCAACGGCCCGGCATGTACACGCGCACCGACACGCCGCTGCACATCGTGCAGGAGGTCGTCGACAACGCCGCCGACGAGGCGCTCGTGGGCCATGGCAAGACGATCGACGTCACCCTTCATGCGGACGGCTCGGTCAGCGTCGTCGACGAAGGACGCGGCGTCCCGTTCGGCCTGCATCCGGAAGAGGGCGTCAGCGTCATCGAGATCGTCTACACGCGGCTGCACGCCGGCGGCAAGTTCGAGAAGGGCGCGGCCGGCGCCTACAGCTTCTCGGGCGGCCTGCACGGCGTCGGCGTCAGCGTCACCAATGCGCTCGCCAGGCGGCTCGAAGTCACCGCATGGCGCGGCGGGCAGGTCGCACGGATCGCGTTCGGCGACGGCGGCGATGTCGTCGAACCGCTCGAGGTGCGCAAGGCGCCGTCCGGCGATCGCAAGAGCGGCACCACGGTGCGGGTCTGGCCCGATCCGAAGTACTTCGAGAGCAGCGAGCTGCCGCGCGCCGAGCTGATGCACCTGCTGCGCAGCAAGGCCGTGCTGATGCCCGGCGTGACGGTCGCGCTGACGATCGAGAAGGTTGGGCGCGCCGAGCCCGAGCGGCACAGCTGGCTCTATGCCGGCGGCCTGAGCGACTACCTGATGCAGGCGCTGCCGGTCGATCCGCTGATCCCGCTGTTCGAAGGCGAGCGCTACGCCGATGCCGGCGAGACCGAGAACTTCGCCGAAGGCGAGGGCGCGCAGTGGAGCGTGGCTTTCACCGACGAAGGGGTCGCGGTGCGCGAGAGCTACGCGAACCTGATCCCGACGGTCGCCGGCGGCACCCACGAGTCGGGCCTGAAGGACGGCTTGTACGGCGCGGTCAAGGGCTTCATCGACATGCACGCGCTGCTGCCGAAAGGCGTCAAGCTGATGCCCGAGGACGTGTTCTCGCGCGCCAGCTTCGTGCTGTCGGCAAAGGTGCTCGATCCGCAATTCCAGGGCCAGATCAAGGAGCGCCTGAACAGCCGCGACGCGCTGCGGCTGGTCTCGACCTGCGTCAAGCCGTCGCTCGAGCTGTGGCTGAACCAGCATGTCGACTTCGGCAGGAAGCTCGCCGAGCTGGTGATCCGCCAGGCACAGACGCGCCAGCGTGCGAGCCAGAAGGTCGAGAAGAAAAAGGGTTCGGGGGTCGCCGTGCTGCCCGGCAAGCTGACCGACTGCGAGAGCCGCGACCTGTCGCTGAACGAGATCTTCCTGGTCGAGGGCGACTCGGCCGGCGGCAGCGCGAAGATGGGCCGCAACAAGGAGACCCAGGCGATCCTGCC
>JBDSAB010000603.1:0-2926 GCA_039922395.1 Caldimonas sp. | reverse complement strand
GCGTCGGCATGGGTGCGGAACACGCCGACCGGCTTGCCCGACTGGATCAGCAAGGTCTCGTCTTCGTTCAGCGTGCGCAGCGACTTCAGGATCGCCTCGTAGCAGTCCCAGTTGCGGGCCGCCTTGCCGATGCCGCCGTAGACGACCAGCGCGTCGGGGTTCTCGGCGACCTCGGGATCGAGGTTGTTCTGGATCATCCGGTAGGCGGCTTCGATCAGCCAGTTCTTGCAGACGATGTCGGAGCCGCGGGGGGCGCGCACCGGGTGCGGCCTGGCGAGCTGGTGGAGGTCGGACAGATCGGTCATGGAGCACCTCGGCAAACGAGAGATCGACGCGGACGACTGTACTTGACTAGACAAGTCTAGGCAAGTAAGCTTGCCGCGATGGTTTTCCCGGACAGCGCCTCATTGTCGGCCGTGCGGCGGCCGGCCGCGCCGTATGCGCAGGTCAAGCAGTTCCTGAAGGAAGAGCTCGCGCGCGGCCGCTGGGTACCCGGCGCGCTGATGCCGTCCGACGCCGAGCTCGTCGCTCAGTTCGGCGTCAGCCGGATGACCGTGACACGCGCGCTGCGCGAGCTGCAGTCGGAGGGGCTGGTCGACCGGGTCCAGGGTGTCGGCACGTTCGCGGCGCACCTCTACCGCGTCTCGTCGACCCTGACGATCCGCGACCTCCACGAAGAGATCGTCTCGCGAGGCCATCGCCACGAGGCGCAGGTGCACCTCGCCGCGCGCGAGCGCGCGCCGGCCGAGCTCGCCGCGCAGCTCGGCCTCGCGGCCGGCGCAACCGTCTTCCACACCCTGATCGTCCACCACGAGGACGGCGTGCCGCTGCAGTGCGAGGACCGCTACGTCAACCCGGCCTGCGCGCCCGGCTACCTCGACGTCGACTTCACCCGGATGACGCCCACCCACTACCTGCTGCAGGTCGCCCCGCTCTGGGAAGCGCAGTACTCGATCCAGGCCTGCGCGCCGAGCGACCAGGAGGCGCGCCTGCTCGAGATCGACCGCCGCGAGCCGTGCCTGGTCGTGGTGCGGCGTACGATGAGCCGTGGCGTGCCGATCACGATCGCCCGCCTCGTCCACCCCGGCTCGCGTCACCAGATCGATGGACACTTCAAGCCCTGAGCGCCGCACTGCCGCGCGGGCCCGCGCGGCCGTCCGCACGGTGCGCCTCGGCGACGTCGCGCCGCAGGCGTGGCGCAACGGCGGCGGGCGCACGCGCGAGCTGCTGGCCTGGCCATCGGCCGACCTCTGGTCGCTGCGGATCAGCGTCGCCGAGATCGATCGCGATGGTCCGTTCTCCGCCTACCCCGGTGTCCAACGCTGGTTCGCGGTCGTCGACGGCGCCGGTGTCGAGCTGTCGTTCGAAGCGGGCGACATCGCTTGCCGGCGCGGCGATGCCCCGCTGTCGTTCGACGGCCGCGAGGCCCCCGGCTGCCGCCTGCTCGCCGGCCCGACCCGCGACCTCAACCTGATGGCGCGCCAAGGGCGCTCGACACTGCAGGCGGTCCGTCGCGGCGAGGTCTGGGAAGACGCCTGGATGCTGCGCGGCCTGTACACCGCGGTCGCCGGCGCGTGGCAGGCCGGCACCGAGGCGCACGCCGTCGACGCCGGCACGCTGCTCTGGGTCAGCGGCTCCGGCGCCGCCGACCTCGATTCGAGCGGACGCGCGACACGCCGCTCCGCCGCTGCGTGGCGCTTCGAGCCGGCCGGTCGACCCACCGCCGCGAGCGACGCGGTCGCGGCCTGGTGGTTCGGCTACTCACCCGATCCGGGATCGCCACGATGAACGGCCCGACCCTGTGGCGTCACGCGCGCCTCGCGACCCTCGCCGGCAACACACCCTGGGGATGGATCGAGCGCGGCGCGCTGCTCGTCGACGGCGACCGCATCGCCTGGGTCGGCGCCGAGGCCGACCTGCCCGCCGACATCGCCGCACGCGCGACCGCCGAGCACGACCTCGGCGGCGCGTTGGTCACGCCGGGTCTGATCGACTGCCACACGCACCTCGTCTATGCCGGCCAGCGCGCACGCGAGTTCGAGCTGCGCCTCGAAGGCGCCAGCTACGAGGACATCGCGCGCAGCGGCGGCGGGATCCGCTCGACCGTCGCCGCGACGCGCGCAGCGAGCGACGCCGACCTCTTCGCCGCGGCCCTGCCTCGCGCCCGTGCGTTGATGGCCGAAGGCGTGACCAGCGTCGAGATCAAGAGCGGCTACGGCCTGTCGCTGCACGACGAACGGCGCTGCCTCGCGACGGCGCGCCGGCTCGGCGCCGAGCTCGATCTGACCGTGCGCACCACCTGCCTCGCCGCGCACACGCTGCCGCCCGAATACGAGGGCCGCGCCGACGCCTACGTCGATGCGGTCTGCGGCTGGCTGCCGGTGCTGCACGCCGAAGGGCTGGTCGATGCGGTCGACGCGTTCTGCGATCGCATCGCCTTCACGAACGCGCAGACGCGCCGGCTCTTCGAGGCCGCGCGCGCGCTCGGCCTGCCGGTCAAGCTGCACGCCGAGCAGCTCAGCGACCAGCGCGGCGCCGAGCTGGCAAGCGAGTTCGGCGCGCTGTCGTGCGACCACCTCGAGCACCTGAGCGACGCCGGCGCGCGCGCGATGGGAGCGGCCGGCACGACCGCGGTGCTGCTGCCGGGCGCTTTCTACTTTCTGCGCGAAACCAAGCTGCCGCCGGTCGCAGCGCTGCGCGAACACCGCGTGCCGATCGCACTGGCGACCGACCACAACCCCGGTTCGTCGCCGACGCTGTCGCTGCTGCTGATGATCGGCATGGGCTGCACGTTCTTCCGCCTGACGCCCGAAGAGGCGGTGCGTGGCGTGACTTCAAATGCGGCGCGCGCCCTCGGTCTCGCCGACCGCGGCACGCTCGAGGCCGGCCGGCGCGCCGACTTCGCGGTCTGGGATCTCGAGCATCC
>JBDSAB010000602.1:0-2629 GCA_039922395.1 Caldimonas sp. | reverse complement strand
CTCATGGCAGCGGCCTGGCGGCCGGTGGCGCGCTCGGCACCGCGCGGCGCGCCTGCGAGTAGGCGCGGATCATGTCGTTCAGGCTCGCCCGCTCGAACTCCGGGTGCAGCCGGTAGCGCAGCAGGTATTCGCCGACGAACATCGCGACCAGAGCGAGCGGCGTCAGCAGGTTCGCGAAAGTGGCCCAGGTCGTGAACGGCGCGAGGGCGTGGATCGCGAGCGAGAGCGCCGCCATCCCGCAGAAGTAGACCGTCCACGCGACGGTCAGCTTGCGGGTGTAGGTTTCCATCGCCGGCGTCAGGCCGTCGTGCACGCGCTCGGCGAGGCGGGTGATCAGCGGCTTCGCGCCGCGCCGCAGGGTGACGCCGAACGTGAACGCGAGGAACCCGTGGATCGCGACGTGTTCGGCGAGGTAGAGGTGCTCGGGCGCGAGCCCGCCGCCGAGGCCGGCCTTCAACGCCATCGCGGCGAGGGCCGCGGCGGCGAGCAGGCTGATCGCGCGCTGCCCGCTGCGCCAGGTGCCGATCGCGACGATCGCGAGCATCGGCGTCAGCAGCGCGACCGCGCCCCACGGCGATGGCGGCGTGCGCGTCATCAGCCACTGCGATGCGGTCATGTAGGCGAGGGCCGCCGCACCCGCCGCCACGTAGCGCGGCCGCAGCGACATGTCAGGTCGGCCCGGCCGCCCGAAGGTACTGCCGCGCGCGTTGGGGGCAGCGAACGGAGTGAGCTGGGCGCATCGTCATCTCAGGACTGGCGATGCGTGCCGATGTGCTCGGCGAGACTGGCCAGCGACGTGAAGATGCGGACGTTGTCCTCGTCGTCGGAGCGCAGCTGGAAGCCGTAGCGCTGCGAGACGACGAGCGCGACCTCGAGGATGTCGATCGAGTCGAGGCCGAGCCCCTCGCCGTAGAGCGGCGCCTCGGGGTCGATCGATTCGGGCGGAATCTCGAGGTTCAGGGCCTCGACGAGGAGCGCGGCCACCTCGCGCTGCAGATCGGTTTGGGCGGGAGTCATCGGTGCGTGAAAAGGTCGGGTCCTGTGACCGGTTGCCGGCGGCCGGGAGTGTCGGTCCGGGCGGTTCGGACCGGGGCGGCGGAGCCCGCCCCATGCGTCCTGAAGTCTATCAAAGCGCCCCCGGTCGGCCGGGCTCTGCGGGCCTTACTCGACCTTCGCGCCGGTCGCCTTGACGATGCCTTCGTACTTCGCCAGCTCGGCCTTCACGAAGCCGGCGAACGCGTCCGGTGCCATCGGCGCCGGCTCGGCCAGCAGGGTCGCGAGGCGGGCCCGGATGTCGGGTGCGCCGAGCGCATCGACGAAAGCCTTGTTGAGGCGCTGGGTCACCTCCGCCGGCATCTTGGCCGGGCCGAACAGGCCGAACCAGGTGTCGACGTCGAAGCGGCCGAGGCCGACTGCCCTGCCGCTCTCGGCGATCGTCGGCACGTCCGGCATCAGGCTCGAGCGGCGCGCGGTCGTCATCGCGATCGCGCGCAGCTTGCCGGCCTTGATGTTGGCCGACGCGGTCGCGAGGTTGTCGAAGTTCAGGTCGACCTGGCCCGACAGCAGCGCAAGCTGGGCCGGGTTGCCGCCCGCATACGGGATGTGGACCATGAACACGCCGGCCTGCTGCTTGAACATCTCGCCGGCGAGGTGGCCGGCGCTGCCGTTGCCGCCCGAGCCGTAGTTGAGCTTGCCGGGATTCTTCTTCGCGTAGGCGACCAGGTCGGCGACGCTCGCGATGCCGAGCCGGCTCGCGGTCTCGACGTTCATCACGAGCACGTTCGGCACCTGCGCGACCAGCGTGATCGGCGTGAAGTCGCGGATCGGGTCGTACGGAATCTTCGCGTACAGCCACGGGTTGATCGCATGCGTGGCGACCGCGCCCATCACGATCGTCGTGCCGTCGGGCGCCGCCTTCGCGGCGGCGTCGGCGCCGAGGTTGCCGCCGGCACCCGGCCGGTTCTCGACGACCACCACGCCGAGGCTGTCCTTGACCTTGTCGGCAAGCGCGCGCGCGACGATGTCAAGCGCGCCGCCGGCCGGATACGGGACGATCAGGCGGATCGGCCGTTGCTGCTGCGCGAGAGTCGGGAAGGCAGCCGCAAGGCTGAGTGCGGCGAGCGCATGACGACGGTGCATGAAATCCTTTCGATCGGGTGAGCGAGTCGTCAGCCGCCGTGCTTGTCGGCTTCGGACGTGAAGGCGTCGGCGTAGAACTCGTCCTTCGGCAGCGCGCAGCGCGCGACGAAATCGCGCTCGGCCGACTCGACCATGATCGGCGCGCCGCAGGCGTAGACCTGGTGGCCCGACAGATCGGGCAGGTCCTGCATCACTGCCTGGTGGACGAAGCCGGTGCGGCCGGTCCAGCCGTCGGCGTCGCTCGCCTCCGACAGCACCGGGATGTAGGTCAGCGACGGCATCGCGGCCGCCGCGGCGCTAGCCCATTCATGCAGGTACAGGTCCTTGCGGCTGCGGCAGCCCCAGTACAGCACGGCCGGGCGATCGCTGCGCTTCCAGCGCAGGTGCTCGACGATCGCCTTGATCGGCGCGAGGCCGGTCCCGGAGGCGAGCAGGACCATCGGCTTCGCGGAATCCTCGCGCAGGAAGAAGCTGCCGAACGGCCCCTCGA
>JBDSAB010000601.1:0-10517 GCA_039922395.1 Caldimonas sp. | reverse complement strand
TGCCGTGCGCTCGGTCACGAGCCGCCTGCGCCCGGCGTTGTGCATTTCACTGCGCGCAGCGACGCGCTCGCGATCAAGTGGGAACGTCACGGCGAGTTTTCCGGCTTCACGCTCACGGCGCCGGGGCTTGGCTCTTCTCCGTTCGGCGATCTGCCGACCCGCCTGCTGCCGCCTGGCTGGCTCGCCGCGCTGCCGGGTCGCACGATCGTCGCTTCCCACGCGCAGGTCGTGCCGGAAGCGCTCGTCCAGAGCGACGCGGAGTTCCTGTCCCGGCAATTCGGCGAGCAGATCGTGGTCGGCGGCGATGTCGGGGAACAGAGCGGCACGGCGTACACCGACTTTCGCATCCGGGACGACGGCTATTCGCGCTTCGTCCTCGTCAACCGCGACCTGACTCCGCGCCAGACCGGCCGGATGTTGCAGCGGCTGTTCGACATCGAGACCTATCGCACCGTCGCGTTGCTCGCGTTGCCTCTTGCACGCCAGCAGTCGACCCAGCTCGACGCGACAGAAGCAGCGCTCGTCGACGTCACCGCCTCAATCGCCGCCGAGAGCGGCGACGATGAGGCGCTTCTTGGCCGGCTCACGCGGCTGGCCGCCGAAGTCGAGAGCGCGATCGCCGCCGGCCAATTTCGCTATAACGCGTGCCGCGCCTACGGCCAGCTCGTGACGATGCGCATCGCCGAGCTGCGCGAGACTCGCGTCGCCGGCATCCAGCCCATCGGCGAATTCATGGCGCGGCGCTTTACCCCCGGACTCGCCACGTGCGCAGCGGTCGCGCAGCGGCTGCACGACCTCTCGCAACGCGTCGCGCGCGCGAGCGGGTTGCTGTCGACGCGAGTCGACATTGCGCGCGAACGCCAGAACATTGCCTTGCTCGCCTCCATGGATCGGCGCGCCAAGCTGCAGCTGCGACTGCAAGAGACGGTCGAAGGGCTTTCGGTCGCAGCCATCGTCTACTACGCAGCCGGCCTCGTCGGCTATCTGGCGAAGGCGGCGCGCAGCATCGATCCGCGCATCGAGCCGGAAGTGGTCGCAGGCTGCAGCGTGCCGCTGCTCGTCGTTCTGGTTGTCGCGGCGACGCGGCGCGCGCGTCGCCGTGCCC
Organism: Caldimonas sp.; assembly: GCA_039922395.1. Classification (GTDB taxonomy): domain Bacteria; phylum Pseudomonadota; class Gammaproteobacteria; order Burkholderiales; family Burkholderiaceae_C; genus Schlegelella_A. Next base: position 9,412 of record JBDSAB010000601.1, on the reverse strand, counting down.
GCGCCGCGGATCCTGCGCCGAACCAGCCCAGCGGCGAGCCGCCGGGCACGCGGTCTGCGCGTTAGCCAACCTATCCGTGCGCGCTGGGCGAGTACAGCGGGGATCCCGACAGAGATGTTGAATGGGAAGGTCAGACCGAGTGACAGGCTGAAGTAGATTGAGCATCGCGCTGGACCTGTCAAACGCACGCCAGCCCAGCGACCTATGGGGCGATTGACCGCCCCCATCGAAGCCCCAAATCAAACCCGTTTCCAACAATGCCGCCCCGCATGGTTGGCGATCGTCGAATGCGCACAGTCGTGCTTCTCGGCGAGGTCGCGAAGGGAGAGCAGGCCTGCCCGGTAGTCCTGTTCGATCGCCGGCCAGTCGATGTCGCGTCGCCCGCGCCGGGACGGCAGGCGCCGCGCGCCGGCCGAGGGGCCTTCCCGACCCGAGAAGACGCTGGGGCTCACGCCCGAGTTCATCGCAGCGTGGCCAGTACGCGGTCGACCATGACACCCGACTGGCCGAGGTAGTTGACCGGGTCGCACAGTTTCGACAGCGCGGCACGATCGAGGTGCTTGTTGATCTCGGGATGCGCGTCCAGCAGGTCCAGCAGCGGGCGTTGCTGCTTCACCGCTTCGCGGCAGATGTCGTACACCAGGTCGTGCGCATACTCGCGGCCGATGTAGGGGCCGAGCCCCATCATCACCGCCTCGCTCATCACCAGGCCGTGCGTCATGTCGATGTTGCGACGCATCGCCGCGGCGTCGACTTCGAGCCCTTCGAGCACGAAGCGCGACTGCTTCAGCGCGCCGGCCATCAGGCAGAACGCCTCCGGCAGCACGATCCACTCGATCTCCCACGGGCCCGTCGAGCGCTCATGGTCGGCGATCATCGCGTCCATCAGCGCAGCGGCGTGCTGGCGGACCACCGAGACCTGGGCGTGGATGTAGCAGCTCGAGATCGGGTTGCGCTTCTGCGGCATCGTGCTGCTCGAGCCGCGACCATGGGCGAACGGCTCGTAGACCTCGCCGACTTCGGTCTGCATCATCAGCTTGACGTCCATCGACAGCTTGCCGAGCGTCCCGCCGACCAGGCCGAGGAACGCACCGACCTCGGCGATGTTGTCGCGGATCGTGTGCCACGCGATGACCGGCTGCTTGAGACCCAGTTCGGCGCACAGCCCGGCCTGGGTTTCCATCGCACCGCTTTGCAGCGACGCGAGCGTCCCGGCGGCGCCGGCGAACTCGCCGACCAGCACGCGCTCCTTCAGCTGCGCAAGGCGCTCGCGATGGCGCTCGATCGCCGACAGCAAGCCGGCCATCTTGAAGCCGAAGGTCACCGGAATCGCCTGCTGCAGATTGCTGCGGCCGATCATCGGCGTATCGCGGTGCGTCTTCGCAAGCTGTGCCATCGCGGCCGAAATCGCGGCGAGATCGCGGTCGACGAGGGCCAGCCCCTCGCGAATCTGCAGCACGGTCGCGGTGTCGGTGATGTCCTGGGTCGTCGCGCCCCAGTGGCAGTACTCGCCGAGCTTGTCGCGGCACAGCGCGTTGAGCTGCGAGACGACGCCGAGGATCGGATAGCCGATGCGCTCGGTCTGCTGACGCAGCTTCGCCATGTCGATCTGCTCGAGCTGGCAGTGGCTGACGATCTCGTCGGCCGCCTCTTGCGGGATCAGCCCGAGGCGCCCTTGCACGCGCGCCAGGGCGGCCTCGATGTCGAGGTACTTCTGGGTCCGGTTCTCGTCGGACCAGACCTGGCGCATCTCGTCGCTGGAGAAGATCCCCTGGAAGATGGCCGAGTCGATGATGGTGGAGGGCATGTCGTGTTTCCTCTGGAGAAGTCGCGGATTCAGCTTCGGGCGCGCTGCAGGACGCGTTGGGCCTGCAGCACGACGGGGCGGTCGATCATCCGGCCGTCGAGCTGGGCGACGCCGGGCGATGCGGCCTCGGCGGCGAGCACGCGCCGGGCCCAGTCGAGGGCTGCTTCGGTCGGCATGAGCGCGGCCCGGATCGCCGCGACCTGGCGCGGATGGATGCACAGCTTTGCGCCGAAGCCGTGGCGACGCGACCAGGCCAGATCGGCGAGGAGGCGCTGCTCGTCGTCGATCTGCGGCGTCACGCCGGCCACGGGCGACGGCAGACCGGCGACGCGCGACGCGATCGCCAGCGCACTGGCGGCGCCGGCCAGCCCGTCGGAGCTGTCGGCGATGTCGAGGTCGAGGTCGAGCGCGTAGTCGAGCGTGCCGAAGACCAGCCGGGTCACCCCTTCGGCACTGGCCACGTCGTGGACCTTGGCCACACCGTTTGCACTCTCGATCAGCGCGAGCACGAGCGCATCGGGCACCGCCGCGCGGACGGCCCGCACCTGCGCGGCGGACTCGGCCTTCGGCAGCATCACGCTCAGCAGACGAGCCTCGCGGAGCAGGCGCAGGTCGTCGGCGAATCCATTCGATTCGGCGTCGTTGATGCGCACGACCGTGCGCGCCCGATCGGCCTCGGTGGCTTGCCGAGACCAGTCGGCGATCGCGGCGCGTGCATCGCCCTTGGCTGCCGCCGCGACGGCGTCCTCGAGATCCAGAACGACCGCATCGGTGCCGCTGGCAAGGGCTTTCGCGAACCGCTCCGGGCGGTTGCCGGGGACGAAGAGATAGGTGCGCGGGTTCATCAGATTGCTTCCGCGGCGCGCAGCTGGCGGATGCCGGCGGCGTCGACGCCCAGTTCGCGAAGGATCGCGTCGGTGTGCTCGCCGAGCGCCGGCACCGGGTCCATGCGCGGTCCCTCGTTCCAGGTCCCGGGCGGCAGCATCGCCGGCAGCATGCCGGCCGGCGAACCGACCTCGCGCCAGCGGTCGCGCGCCTTCAGCTGCGGGTGGTCCCACACCTCCTGCATCGTGTTGACGCGCGCATTGGCGATCTGCGCCGTCTCGAGCCGCTCGACGACCTGAGGCGCGGTCAACGGCGCGAACGTCTCGACGATGAGCTCGCGAAGCGCCGTGCGCTCGGCGACGCGCTTGGCATTGCCGGTGAAGCGCGGGTCGCGCGCCAGTTCGGGACGCAGCAGCACCTTCTCGCAGAAGTTGACCCACTCGCGCTCGTTCTGCAGGCCGAGCATCACGCTGCCCTGGTCGGCGCCGGTCGGAAACGGTCCGTACGGAAAGATCGTCGCGTGCGCCGCGCCGCTGCGCGGCGGCGGCGGCGCGCCGTCGAAGGCGTAGTACAGCGGAAAGCTCGACCACTCGGCGAGCGACTCCAGCATCGAGACATCGATGTGCTGGCCGCGACCCGTCTGCCCGCGCTGCAGAAGCGCCGCCAGGATGTTCGTGTACGCGTACATGCCGGCGGCGATGTCGGCGATCGACGTGCCTGCCTTGCAGGGCTCGTCGGGGGTGCCGGTGACCGACACGAAGCCCGCCTCGCTCTGGATCAGCAGGTCGTACGCCTTCTTGTCGCGGTACGGCCCGTCGGCGCCGTAGCCGGAGATGTCGCAGACGATGATCGACGGCTTCTTCTCGGCCAGCACGCCGTAGCCGAGACCGAGGCGCGCGGCCGCGCCGGGCGCGAGGTTCTGCACGACGACATCCGCCTTTTCCAGCACCAGACGCTCGAGCACCTTGGCCGCCTCGGGGTGCTTGACGTCGAGCGTCAGGCTCTCCTTCGATCGGTTGGTCCAGACGAAATGCGATGCGAGGCCGCGCACCCGGGCGTCGTAGCCGCGCGCGAAGTCGCCGGTGCCGGGACGCTCGATCTTGATGACGCGGGCGCCGAGGTCGGCCAGCTGGCGCGTCGCGAACGGCGCGGCAATCGCATGCTCGAGCGTGACGACGGTGAGTCCTTTGAGCGGTTGCATCGTCAGCTCCCGGCGCGCAGCGTCGCCACGGCATCCATCGTCAGCCAGCCCTCGTGGTCCTCGGCCCACAGCTTGATGGTCTTGCCGTCGTCCTGGAGCTGGCCGTTGACCCGGAACGGGTTCAGGTCGAAGGTCGGGCGCACCGCCTTGAAGCGGAAGCCCGCGATCTCGGCCTGCGGCGCGTTGCGGCGCACCAGGTCCATCAGCAAGGTCGCGATCAGCGGGCCGTGCACGATCAGGCCCGGGTAGCCCTCGACCTCGGTCACGTACTTGCGGTCGTAGTGGATGCGGTGTCCGTTGAAGGTCAGCGCCGAGTAGCGGAACAGCAGCACATCGTCGGGCACGATCTCGCGCTGCCAGGCCGCACCGGTGGCAGCGCGCTGCGGTGGCGGCTCGGCGTCGTCGGGGCGCCTGGCTTCTCGATAGACGATGTCGTGGAACTCGACGATGGCGGGATCGGCTGCGCCGTTGCAGCGGACCTCGTGGCGAACCTTGACGAAGACGAGCTTGCCGGTGCGTCCTTCCTTCGACGCCACGTCAGCGATCGTCGAGGTGCGCTCGACCGCGTCGCCGACGCGCACCGGTGCGCGGAACTCGAACTGGCTGCCGGCCCACATGCGGCGCGGCAGCGGGACCGGTGGCAGGAAGCCGCCGCGCTTGGCGTGACCGTCGGCGCCGATCTCGCTCTGCCGATGGAGCGGCAGAAAGTACAGCCAGTGCCACAACGGCAGCAGCGGAGTGCCGGTTGCGAAACTCGCTTCGGGGTGGTCGAGTGTGGCGTTGAGCGCCAACGCGGGCGTTGCGCCGATCAGATCGGACCGGGTCTCGCTGCGCCCGATCCATGCCGTCAGGTTGTCCATCGTCGTCTCCTCGGTTGAAGCGTCGTGGTGCGTCAGAACGAATGGCGCATGCCGAACTCGACGCCGGTGGAGTTGCCACCCGCGGCAATCGCCGAGCCGCCCGGCACGACGAAGCTGCCCACACCCTTGTTGTCGATGCGGGATGCCGTCGCGTACAGGTTGCTGCGCTTGCTGAACCAGTAGACGTAGCCGAGCCCCCACTGCTGCGCATCGTTGGCATCGATCACGGTCGCGCCGACCCGGCCATCGAGGTTGGCACGGATCCAGGAGAGCTTGACCTCGCCCTGCCCGACCGGCACCGTCGCGCCGATCATCATGTTGGTCTGGTCCGATGCGGCCTGCTCGAAGACCCGGTAGGCGGCGCTCAGGCGGACCACGCCGATGTCGGCCTGGCCGCCGATCGAGTGGTCCTTGAACTTGCCGCTGACGGTCAGGTTGTTCTCGGTCTGCGTGGTCGCCGCCGATACGGCAAAACGCGTGTCGGCCCAGCCGAGGCGGGCGCCGATCACCTTGTGCTGGTTGTTGGCCGCGGTGCCGCCTTCGCCGGCCGCGACCATCACGCCGCCCTCGATCCCGCCCCAGCCGTTCGGCGTGAGCCACTGGATCGCGTTGCTGGAGCGCACGGTCGTGTTCGGCGAGGTCGAGAACGCCGAGCGGATCGGCCCGTTCGGCGTGGCCGACACCAGGTTGTTGGAACCGGCGACTCCGACATAGCTGAACGGATCGTAGCGAGTCCAGCTCACGTAGCTCGGCACGAAGTCGCGGCCGAGGCGCAGCTCGCCCCAAGTCGGGCTGGTGACGCTGACCGTGGAGCGGCGGTCCCAGAACTGCGTCGCCGAGACCGCGGCTCCGGCGTCCAGCAGGATGCCGTGCTCGAGATGGAAGCCGGCCGTCAGGCCGCCGCCCAGGTCCTCGACGCCGCGGATGATGATCCGGCTCGTCGAGTTGCTGCCGCTGACCAGCGACTTCACCGAGCTGCCGCCGGTGTTCTCGACATTCCGGGCCGCCGCGTCGGCGATCCCGGAGACCGTGACGGTCTGCGCCGAAAGCGCTGCGCTCATCAGCGTGAGCACGGCAGCCGCAATGCCGGTCTTCAGCCGCGGAGATTTCTTGTCGTTGTTCATGAGGGTCTCCCTGGGTTTGTGCAGTGGCTCATTCGGCGGTCAGCTTGGCGCGCTGGACCACGCTCTTCCATTTCGTCAGCTCGCTCTTGACGAGCGCACCGAACTGCTCGGGCGTGCTCGTCTCGACGTCCGCGCCGTGCTCTTCCATGCGCTTGACGATCTCCTTGTCGGCCAGCACCTGGTTCAGCGCCTTGTTGAGCTGGTCGATGACCGGCTTTGGCGTCTTGGCGGGTGCGAAGAAGCCGTACCACTGCTGCACGTCGACGCCGTCGACGCCGGCTTCCTTCAGGGTCGGCACGTCCGGCAGCAAGGCCGAGCGCTTCGGTCCGGCCACGGCCAGCGCGCGCAGCTTGCCGGACCTCACATGGGGCAGCGCGGTGAACAGGCTCGGGAACATGAACTGCGTCTGCCCGCCGATCGTGTCGCTGATCGCCGGTGCCGAACCCTTGTAGGGGGCACCGGTCATCACGACGCCGGCGTTCAGCTTGAACAGTTCGGCGGCGTAGTGCGGCGCCGTCCCGTTGCCGGCCGACGCGTAGGTGTAGCGGTCGGGCTTCGCCTTGAGCTGCGCGACCAGGTCCTTGACGTCTTTCACTTGCACCGTGGTGCTCGCGACCATCAGGGTCGGCGAGTAGCCGACCAGGCCGATCGGCGCGAAGTCGGCGACCGGGTCGTAGCGCAGCTTCTGCAGCGCCGGATTCATCGCATGGGTGGCGATGTAGCCGAGCATCAGTGTGTGGCCGTCGGGCGCGGCGCGGGTCACGAATTCGCTCGCGATGGCGCCGTTCGCGCCGGCGCGGTTGTCGATGATCACCGTCTGCCCGAGCAGCGGTCCGAGCTTTTGCGCGATCGTGCGCGCCATCGCGTCGTTGCCGCCGCCGGCGGCGGTCGGCACGACGATGGTGATGGTCTTGTCGGGGTAGGCCATCGCGAGCGGGGCGGTCGTCGCGACCAAGGCGGCAACAACGGGGGCAATCAGGCTTTTCATCGATCTGTCTCCTTCAGTGGATTTCGAGAACACATAGGACGGGATGTGCAGGTCCCCCTGCAGAATCTTTCGCGCGGTCCGCACGAGCGCGGCGGTCTGGACGCGGGCGTCATCGCCGGCTCCCTCGACCGTCACTTCGACGTCGATGCGGCCTTGCGGATGGAGCACCGAGATGCGCCGCAAGCCGGCTTCACGCGTCGTTGCGCTGACCACCGTTCCGGGCAGCGCGAACGCGGTCGCGACGCCGATCGCGCCGGTCACCGCATGCGACGCATGGCAACGGCGCGGCGTGAAGTAGCGTGACGTGACGCTGTCCGCGTCGTCGCCATCGCTGACGATGACCGGCTTCGGCACGACGCTCGCCGACACGTCGCCGAGGCCCATCGCCTCGCCGGCCGCACGGCGAACCGCTTCGAGTCGCTCGAGCAACGCCCGATTCGCATCGAGCTCGGCCGGCGTCTCGCGGCCGCTCAACCCGAGTTCGCGCGCCCGCAGGATGACGAGTGGCATTGCCGCATCGAGGCAGGTGACGTGCAAGCCATCGATCACATCGATGCGCTTGCCGGTCGGAAAGAGGGAACCGGTGACGGCGCCCCAGGCGTCGAGAAAGTTCAGCCGGATTGGGGCTGCGGTGCCGGCCACGCCGTCGATGCCGGTTTCGCCGTCGTAGCAGACCTTGCGGTTCGGGGTCAGCACCGTGACGTCGATGCGCGAGCGCGTGTTGACGTTGAAGACGCGGACCGTGGTCTCGCCGTCCCGGGCCGCCACCAGGCCCTGCTCGATCGCGAACGGCGCGACGCCCGACAGCATGTTGCCGCAGTTGGGACGCGTGTCGACCGACTTCTGCCCGACCCCGACCTGGGCGAACAGGTAGTCGACGTCGCAGCCCGGTTGCGCCGACTTCGAGACGATCGCGACCTTGCTGGTGAGCGTGCTGCCGCCGCCGACGCCGTCGACCTGCAGCAGGTCCGACGCGCCGATCGCGCCGATCAGCGCCTCGTCCCGCTCGGTGTCGTCGGCGGGCAGCCAGTCGCGCAGGAAGAAGGGGCCGCGCGAGGTGCCGGCACGCATCAGAACGCAGGGGATCACTCGGTTCATGGGTTGAATGATCGGCGCCGGCATTGCAAAAGTGAATTGCATCTTTAAGATCAACTGATCCATCAAACGCATCAATCGAGGAGATTTGCCATGGCGATCAACTTCGACCTGAACGACCTGCTCGCCTTCCGTGCGGTGGCCGAGCTCAGCAGCTTCCGCAAGGCAGCCGAGTCGGTGCATCTGTCGCAGCCGGCGTTCAGCCGGCGCGTCGACAAGCTCGAGCAGGCGCTCGGCGTCCGACTGCTGGAGCGCACCACGCGACGGGTGACGCTGACGGCCGTCGGGCGCGACTTCGAGCGCAAGGTGCGCGAGCTGCTCGATGATCTCGACGCGACGCTGCTGGGCATCCGCGGGGTCGCGGCCACGCGCATGGGCGAGGTCACGGTGGCGTGCGTGCCGTCGACGGTGTACTACTACCTGTCCCACGTGATCCGCCGCTACCACGAGCGCTCGCCCAAGGTCCGGGTCAAGGTGCTCGACGCGAGCGCCAACGAGGTGCTCGCCGCGGTGTCGCGGGGCGAGGCCGACTTCGGCCTCAACTTCATGGGCGCCCAGGAAGGCGATCTCGAATTCGAGGCGCTGATCGACGAGCGCTTCGTTGCCGCCTGCCGGCGCGACCATCCGATGGCGAAGCTGCGCCGTGTCACATGGGCGCAGCTCTGCGACTACGACTACATCTCGGTCGGTCGCTCGTCAGGCAATCGCGTGCTGTTCGACCAGGCGCTCGCCGGGGTCGCCAAGCGGCCGCAGGCGATCTACGAGGCCCAGCACGTGACCACCACCCTGGGTCTGGTCGAAGCCGGGCTCGGCGTGGCGGTGGTGCCGTCGATGGCGATGCCCGGACCGGACCATCCGCTGCTCGTCAGCATTGCCCTGTCGGATCCGGTCGTCACCCGCAAGGTGGGGCTGATCCGGCGTCGCGGGCGTTCGCTGTCGCCGGCAGCCCAGCAGCTCTACGAGCTCTTCGGCGAGTTGAAGGGCCCGCGACGCGGTCGGGCGCGCTGAGGCCTCAGCCTTGCGCCGCCGGCGCCCTCACATCCGCCCCTTCCAGGGCACCAGCCTGCGCTCGACCCAGCGCATCAGCAGATCGAACAGATAGGCGACGACACCGATCACGATGATCCCCATCACGACGATGTCGGTGCGCAGGAAGTTCGACGCGTTCAGCACCATCTGGCCGAGGCCGAGGTTCGCGGCCACCATCTCGGCGGCGACCAGCGTGGTCCAGCCGAAGCCGATCGCGATGCGCATGCCGACCAGGATGTCGGGCAGCGCCGACGGCACGATCACGTGGCGCACGACCTGCATGTAGCTCGCGCCCATCGAGTAGGCCGCGTTGATCTGTTCCTGCGAGGCACTGCGCATGCCGGCGCGCGCGGCGAGGGCGAGCGGCGCGAAGCACGACAGGAAGATCAGCAGCACCTTCGGCAGCTCGTCGATGCCGAACCAGATGATGATCAGCGGCAGGTAGGCGAGCGGCGGCAGCGGCCGGTAGAACTCGAGCGGCGG
>JBDSAB010000600.1:0-3735 GCA_039922395.1 Caldimonas sp. | reverse complement strand
CGGCCGTGGTGGCGTTGATCTGCATCGTCTGCGCGGGGTTCGCGGGCTGGGTAGCACCCCATAACCCGTTCGACCTGGCGACGCTCGAACTGAACGACTCGATGCTGCCGCCCGCCTGGATGGCCGGGGGTCAGGCCAAGTACCTGCTGGGCACCGACGAGCAGGGCCGGGACGTGCTGTCGGCGCTCATGTATGGCGCCCGCATCTCGCTGCTGGTCGGTGGTGCATCTGTATTGCTCTCATTGCTGATCGGCGTCACGCTCGGACTGATGTCAGGCTACTTCGGCGGGCGCATCGATGCGCTGATCATGCGGATCTGCGACGTGATGCTGTCCTTTCCGTCGATCCTGATCGCGCTGCTGATCGCGGGCGTCGGCCGCGCAATGTTCCCGAATGCCAACGACACGCTGGCGTTCGGCGTGCTGATCATCGCCATCGCTCTGCCCGGCTGGGTGCAATACGCACGCGCCGTCAGAGGCTCTGCGATGGTCGAGCGCAACAAGGAATACGTGCAGGCCGCCCGTGTCATCGGCGTCTCCTCCCTGCGCATCATGGGTCGTCACGTGCTGCCGAACGTCCTTGGTCCCGTGATGGTGCTCTCGACGATCCAGGTGGCGACGGCCATCCTCGCCGAAGCGACCTTGTCTTTCCTGGGCGTCGGCGTGTCGCCGACCTCACCATCGCTGGGGACGTTCATCAACGAGGGCAACAAGCAGCTGTTCAGCGGCGCTTGGTGGCTGGTCATCTTTCCCGGCACGATGCTGGTGATGATCGCGCTCAGCATCAATCTCTTCGGGGACTGGCTGCGCGACGCGCTGAATCCGCGCTTGCGCTAGGCACGCGCCGCTCCCGTGTTCGAATGTCGTCCTTCCTGGCTGAACATCGGCGCCTGGCACGCGTGATCGCATGACGGCGCCATTGCTCGAAGTCCTCCATTTGAGGGTCGAGTTTCCGACTCGGTTCGGCACGCTCGTGGCGCTCGACGATGTTTCGTTCGAGATTGCGCCAGGGGAGATTCTGGGCGTCGTCGGCGAATCCGGCGCAGGCAAGTCGCTCACCGGCGCCGCCATCATTGGCCTGCTCGACCCGCCGGGTCGAGTTGCCGGCGGCGAAGTGCGCTTCGACGGGCGCCGGATCGACAACCTGCCGTACGATGAGATGCGCAGAATGCGCGGCCGGCACATCGGCGCGATCTTCCAGGACCCGCTGACGTCGCTCGATCCGCTGTACACGATCGGCCAGCAACTGATCGAGACGATTCAGACGCATCTTCCGCTCAACGCCACCGAGGCCCGCAAGCGCGCGGTCCGACTGCTGCAGGAGACCGGCATCTCTGCCGCCGAGCAGCGCCTCGATCAGTACCCTCACCAGTTCTCCGGCGGCATGCGCCAACGCGTCGTGATCGCCCTCGCGCTTGCTGGAGAGCCCCGCCTGATCGTCGCGGACGAGCCGACGACGGCACTCGATGTGTCGATCCAGGCGCAGATCATTTCGCTGCTGCGCCGCCTTTGCAAGGAGCACGGTGCCGCGGTCATGCTGGTGACGCACGACATGGGGGTGATCGCCGAAACATGCGATCGGGTGGCCGTCATGTACGCGGGGCGAATCGTGGAGATCGGACCGGTCGCTTCGGTGATTCACGCTCCAGCCCACCCGTATTCCATGGGCCTGATGGGCTCGATCCCGGCGATGGACGAAGAGCGCGAACGGCTGCTGCAGATCGACGGTGCGATGCCGCGATTGACAGCGATCCCGCGCGGCTGTGCATTCAACCCGCGCTGTCCGCGCGTCTTCGACCGCTGTCGAGTCGAGCGTCCTGATCTCTTGGAGGCCGGAGCCACGCGCGCCGCCTGCTGGCTGCACGACACCGGGTTCGAGAAGGCCGCATGAGTTCCCAGAATTCAAGGGTCGAGGAGGGCGGGCCACTCGTTCAAGTCCAAGGCCTTGCCAAGACCTTCGATGTGTCGCAGCCATGGCTGAACCGCGTGCTCGAACGGAAGGGACGTCAGTTCGTCCACGCCGTGGATGACGTCAGTTTTGCCATTGCACGAGGCACCACGCTGGCGTTGGTCGGCGAATCGGGTTGCGGCAAAAGTACGGTCGCGAGGCTGCTGGTCGGGCTGTACCAACCGACGCGGGGTCGTGTCCTGTTCGATGGGGTCGACACTGCCGAGACCCTGCGCTCGCGCTCCGCACGCAACCTGCGGCGCCGGATGCAGATGATCTTCCAGGATCCGTACGCCAGCCTTAACCCGCGATGGAGCGTGGCCGACATCGTCGGCGAGCCGCTGAAGGAACACGGGATGGTTGCGGCGAGCGGCGATGACGCCGCCCAATCCCCCAGCAAGCGTCTCAAGGCGCGAGTCGCCGACTTGCTGCAGTCAGTCGGGTTGGCCGCTGCGGATGTGGAGAAGTATCCGCACCAATTCTCGGGCGGGCAGCGGCAGCGCATTTCGATCGCCCGGGCGCTGGCCACGCAACCCGAGTTCCTCGTGTGTGACGAGCCGACGTCGGCGCTGGATGTTTCGGTCCAGGCGCAGGTCCTCAATATCATGAAGGACCTGCAGCGCAGACAAGGTCTGACCTATCTATTCATCTCCCACAACCTGGCGGTCGTCCGGCATGTCAGCGACCAGGTTGGCGTCATGTACCTCGGCCGATTGGTCGAGCTCGCTGACAAGAAGGCGCTCTTCACCCACCCGCTGCACCCGTACACCCGGATGCTGCTGGACGCGATTCCGGACATCCACATGAGCGGCCGGGCGCGGACGCCGGTGCAGGGCGAGGTTCCGAATCCCCTCGATCCCCCGCCCGGATGCACGTTCAACCCGCGGTGTCCTCATGCCAACGCGCGCTGCCGCGAGGAGCGGCCCATGCTGCTGCCGAGCGGTGCCGCCGTGGTGGCGTGCCACGCCGTCGAAGAAGGTCGTCTTTGAGCCGGGGCAAGGTCCAGCGGCGGAGGGGCTTTATTTACGAAGAGGGCAGCAATCGCTCAAGGCTGAAGAGCGCTTTGGAGTCTTCTCGCTCGCGCACGAGCCAAGCCTCGTTTCCAGCGACCAGAACTTCGGCAGCGCGCCCACGGCTGTTGTAGTTGCTTGCCATGCTCATGCAGTAGGCACCGGCCGAAAGCACCGCGACCAGATCGCCGGACTCGACCCGCAAGGAGCGGTCGCGTCCGAGCCAGTCCCCCGACTCGCAGATCGGGCCGACGACGTCATAGCGCATGGCATCGACATCGCGACGCCGGCATTCGACGATGTCCATCCAGGCGTCGTACATCGCCGGCCGCATCAGGTCGTTCATCGCAGCGTCGACGATGCAGAAGTTCTTCTCGGCGGCGTGCTTCAGGACGAGGACTTCACTGGCCAGCAAACCGGCATTGCCGACCAGCGACCGCCCGGGTTCGACGAGAACCTTTCGATGCCCGTGGCCGCGCGCGTCGATCCTTTCGAGCAAGGCACGCATCAGCGCCTCGGCCGTCGGCGGAGATTCGCCGGCGTATGCGATGCCGAGACCGCCGCCGAGATCGATATGCGGCACCGGGATGCCAATTGACTCTACGGTCTCAATCAGATCGAGTAGACGGTCCAGCGCATCGAGATAGGGCAGGACCTCGGTGATCTGCGAGCCGATATGGCAATCGATCCCGACGACCTCGAGCCCGGGCAGTATCGACGCGAGGCGATAGGCATCGACGGCCCTCTGATGCGGAATGCCGAACTTGTTGTTGCGCAG
>JBDSAB010000599.1:0-4036 GCA_039922395.1 Caldimonas sp. | reverse complement strand
CGCGCGAGATCTACGGCATCGTCAGCCGCGACCCGAAGATCCCGACCGACACGCGCGAGATCCTGGCCCGCTTCGTCGACGACAGCCGCTTCCAGGAGTTCAAGCCGCTCTACGGCGAGACCCTGCTGACCGGCTTCGCGCACCTGCACGGCCATCCGATCGGCATCCTCGCGAACCAGGGCGTGCTGTTCACCGAGAGCGCGCTGAAGGCCGCGCACTTCATCGACCTCTGCTGCCAGCGCGACATTCCGCTGCTCTTCATGAGCGACGTCACGGGCTTCATGGTGGGGCGCGCGGCCGAGCAAGGCGGCATCGCAAAAGCTGGCGCGAAGATGATCACCGCGATGGCCTCGGCCAACGTGCCGAAGTACTCGATCATCATCGGCGCGTCGTACGGCGCCGGCTATCTGTCGATGTGCGGGCGGCCGTTCAACCCGACCGCGATGTTCGCGTGGCCGAACGCGCGCTCCGCGATCATGGGCCCGGAGCAGGCGGCGACCGTGCTCGCGCTGGTGCGCCAGACCAACCTTCGTGCGGACGGCACCGACTGGGCCGAGGGCGAGGAAGAAGCGTTCAAGGCGCCGGTGCGGAAGATCTACAACGACTTCCAGGACCCCTACAACTTCTCGTCGAACCTGTGGGTCGACGGCATCCTCGACCCGATCGAGACGCGCGACGCGATGGGCCTGCTGCTCGACCTCGCCGCACGGACGCCGGCTCAGAAGACCCCGTTCGGCGTGTTCCGGTTTTGAGCGCTGAGCGGAACGGCGCGGTGAAGAAAGTTCTGATCACCAACCGCGGCGAGATCGCCTGCCGGATTGCGCGCACCTGCCGGCGCCTCGGCATCGGCGTCGCGACGATCCATTCGAGCGCTGACCGGTCGGCACGCCACGTCCGCGAGATTGGCGAATCGATCGAGGTCGGCGGCGCCCCGGCGACCGAGAGCTATCTGAACATCGAGGCGGTGCTGGCAGCAGCGCAACGTGTCGGCGCGGATGCGATCCATCCCGGCTACGGCTTCCTGTCCGAGAACGCCGCGTTCGCGCGCGCAGTCGAAGCCGCGGGCCTCATCTTCATCGGCCCTGACGCAGCGACGATCGAGCGCATCGGCGGCAAGGCCAGCGCGAAGCGCGAGGCGGCGCGCGCCGGCCTGCCGGTCATCGACGGCAGCGACCACGGGCTGTCCGATCCGGGCGCGATCGCGGCGCGCATCCGCGACATGCCGCTGCCGGTGCTGCTGAAGGCGGTTGCCGGCGGCGGCGGACGCGGCATGGCGGTCATCGAGCGGGCCGACGACATCGAGGCGCGCATCGAAAGCGCGATGCGCGAGGCGGCGCAGTCGTTCGGCAACGGCGAGCTGATCGTCGAGCGCTACCTGCCGAAGGTGCGCCACATCGAGGTGCAGATCGCCGGGGATGGCCACGGCAACGCGATCCATCTGTTCGAACGCGAGTGCACCCTGCAGCGCCGGCATCAGAAGCTGATCGAGGAAGCGCCGGCTGCCAACCTGCCGCCGGAGCTGCTCGCGGCGATGCGGGCCGACGCCTGCCGGCTCGCCGCGGCGGTCGGCTATCGCAATCTCGGCACGGTGGAATTCATCGTCGCGAACGGCGCGTACCACTTCCTCGAAGTGAATCCGCGCCTCCAAGTCGAGCACCCGGTGACCGAGGAAGTGACCGGGCTCGACCTGGTCGAGCTGCAGCTGCGCATCGCCGCCGACGGCCGCTTGCCGCTGGCGCAAGCCGACGTGCGCTGCGACGGCCATGCGTTCGAGGCGCGCCTCTGCGCCGAGGACCCGGCGGCCGGATTCCTGCCGGCCACCGGACGGATCACGCTCGCACGCTTTCCGGGTGCACCGGTGCGCGTCGAGGCCGGCGTCGCGAGCGGCGACGTCGTGACGCCGCACTACGACTCGATGATCGCGAAGCTGATCACCCGCGCGCCGACCCGCGATGCGGCGCTGCACGGACTGCAATCCGCGCTCGACGCGACGACCGTGCTCGGCGTCGTCACGAACCTGCCGCTGCTGAAGGAGCTGCTCGCGCTGCCCGAGACGCGCGACTCGACGTTCCACACGCGGTTGGTCGACGAGCGTCCTATGGCTCAAGGGAGTGGCGTCCACGTGGAGGATCCAGCTTTCGAGCTGCGCTGCGCTGCGGCGCTGTGCTGGCTTGCGCACGAGCGCGCAGCGCTGCGCACCGGCGACCTCGGCTGCTGGACCGACGATCGCCGCTTCACCGGCTGGCGCCTTGCAGCAGGCCGCGATCGCGAGCCGGCCTCGTTGCCGTCACTGTTGCTGCGGCAGGGCGGCCGCCAATGGGCGGTGCGACTGGGCCGGCGCGACGACGACGGCTGGGTCCACGTCGCGATCGGCGATCGCAGCGAGCGCGCGCGCCTCGAGCCGCTCGGTTGGAATTCGGAGGCGGGTGACGGGTCTTTGGAACCGAAGCCGGCTTCGTCCGGCGCCGGACGCTACCTGCTCCACTGCAGCGGCAGCACCCGCGAGCTGACGGTCGCGCTCGATGGCACCGCGATCGAGATCGCCGGCAGCGCCGGATCGGTGACCTTCGAAACGCTGCAGTACCTCGGCGGCGTCAGCGCGGTCGCGGCGGCGAGCGGCGAGCTGACGGCGCCGATGATGGGCAAGGTCGTCGCGATCCGAGCCGGCCCGGGTGACCGTGTCGCCGCCGGTCAGATCGTGATCGTGCTCGAATCGATGAAGATGGAGCTGCACGTCAACGCACCGTTCGACGCGGTCGTGCAGTCGGTGCGCTGCGGACTCGGCGACATGGTCGAGCGCGGCGCGGTGCTGGCCGAGGTCGGCGCGGCACCGCCGCCCGACGACAAGGAGTGACGATGACGACCGACGACCCGAACACGACCGCAAGGCGACCGAGCGACGCCGAAGCGATGCAGCCCTATCTCGCGTCCGGCGCGTTCGTCGACAGCGCCCATCCGGCGGTGATCGCGTACGCGAAGCGCGAAGCGGGCGACGCGACGTCAGCGCGCGACATCGCGGTGCGGCTGTATTACGCGGTGCGCGACGGCATCCGCTACGACCCGTACCGCATCGATCTGCGGCCCGAAGGCATGACGGCGAGCCGCGCGATCGAGGCCGGCTACGGCTTCTGCATCACGAAGGCGGCGCTGTACGCGGCGGTGCTGCGCGTTCACGGGGTGCCGACGCGGCTCGGCTTCGCCGACGTGCGCAACCACATGACGAGCCCGCGCCTGCGCGCAACGATGGGCACCGACCTGTTCTCGTACCACGGCTACACCGACGTCTGGCTCGACGGACGCTGGGTCAAGGCGACGCCCGCATTCAACCTGACCCTGTGCGAACGCGCCGGCACCCAGCCGCTCGACTTCGACGGCGCGACCGATTCGATCCTGCAGCCGTTCGACCTGAGCGGGCGTCGCCACATGGAGTACGTGCAGGACCGCGGCACCTACGCCGACCTGCCGCTGGTTGAGCTCATCGAGGTCTGGGACGAGATCTATCCGGTCACGGCCGAATGGAAGCGAGGCGGGTTGCCGCAGGGCGATTTCGAGCGCGAAGTGGAGCGCCCGCAATGAATGGCGGTCCGGGCCTGGGCCGAGCCCCGCGCCGCATCCCTAACGTTTGTTAGAGTCGACCGATGCCATCGCCGTCTCGTCCCGAAAGCGCGCCGACCGGCGCCGGCGCGCGCCTGCCCGGCACCCCCGAGCCGATGCGCTACTGGACTGGCTCTAGCAGCAACCGGCTGGCGGGCGACTTCTGGGGCGAACCGGACGGCCCGCTGGTCGTGCTGCAGCACGGCGGCGGGCAGACCCGCCACGCCTGGAAGCACGCCGGCGAGCAGCTCGGCGCAGCCGGCTACCACGCGGTCACGATCGATGCGCGCGGCCATGGCGACTCGGACTGGGTGCCCGACGGTGTCTACAGCCAGGACGCGATGGTCGCCGACCTCAAGTGCCTGATCGAGCAGCTCGGCGGGCGCCGGCCGGTGCTGGTCGGGGCGTCGATGGGCGGCGGCACCAGCCTGGTCGCGATCGG
>JBDSAB010000598.1:0-5236 GCA_039922395.1 Caldimonas sp. | reverse complement strand
TGGGCGTGCGCCGCGACGGCTGCGGTCGCGAGCAAGGGGACGAGGGCGAGGCGCTTCATGGAAGACTCCTTGGTGGGGTGAGCGCATCTTGCCGCCCCCTCTGTGAACCCAGGCTGAACGGAATCAGTTTGGTCTTGCCGAATTCGAAGGAATGAAAGAGGTCCGATTGCCGAAGACCAACTTGAAGGCGCCGGGGATGGTGCGAGCAGATCCGTGGCGATTTCTTGCGCGCGGCGCAGCTCTGCCCTTGGTCAAATACGGCCACTGCGGAAGGAAGCCGGAACAGTCGCCCCAGATGGTTGCTGCTGGCAGCGTCCAGCCTCCATCGAACGGTTTGGATGGCAAATGCTGCGCTTCAGCAAAGGTGGCCGTGTCGACGCATCTTGCGCGCGAGCTACAACAGGATCAACATGTCCCACGCTTCCGCTAATGCCCGCTCTAGCCCGGAGGCCCAGCGGTACGGCTGATCCCGCTATGACCTCCGGTGCGCCTGAGATGAACCATTTGTGCCCTTCCGGCGCCGGGAGATCGCCTTCCTCAAGGAACCAAGATGACTGACCTGTCGACGCATCCCACGCTCGCAGCCAGCACCTGGCTGGCGGATTTCTCGACCGCGCTCGCGTCCGGCGATGTCGACGCCGCGGTCGCGCTGTTCGAGCCCGACAGCTACTGGCGCGACCTCGTGGCCTTCACCTGGAACATCCGCACCCAGGAAGGGCCCGAAGCGATCCGCACCATGCTGAAGGCGCAACTCGTCGACACCCGGCCGACCGCGTTCGCGATCGAAGGCGAGGCGACCGAGGCGGGCGGCGTGGTCGAAGCCTGGTTCACGTTCGAAACCGCAGTCGCATGCGGCCGCGGTCACCTGCGCTTGCACGGCGGCAAAGCCTGGACGTTGCTGACAACGATGACCGAGCTCAAAGGCTTCGAGGAGCGCACGGGCGACCGCCGCGTCAAGGGGGCCGAGCACGGCGTGCAGGTCGACCGCAAGACGTGGCTGGAGCGGCGCCAGGAGGAG
The DNA here is from genome assembly GCA_039922395.1 of Caldimonas sp. Lineage (GTDB taxonomy): Bacteria > Pseudomonadota > Gammaproteobacteria > Burkholderiales > Burkholderiaceae_C > Schlegelella_A. The sequence continues at coordinate 4,218 of JBDSAB010000598.1, read as the reverse complement.
GCGGCGACGCTCGGGATCACCGAGCAGCCCTACGTCGTCATTGTCGGGGGCGGGCAGGGCGGCATCGCACTCGGCGCGCGACTGCGCCGGCTCGGGGTGCCGGCCATCATCGTCGAGAGGAACGCGCGGCCCGGCGACTCCTGGCGCAAGCGTTACAAGAGCCTATGCCTGCACGATCCGGTCTGGTACGACCACCTGCCGTACCTGCCGTTCCCGGACCACTGGCCGGTGTTCTCGCCGAAGGACAAGATCGCCGACTGGTTCGAGATGTACGCGAAGGTCATGGAGCTCAACTATTGGGGCTCTACGACGGCAAAGAAGGCACGCTTCGACGACGCGACCCAGGAGTGGCAGGTTGTCGTCGAGCGCGATGGCCGCGAGATCACCCTTCGCCCCAAGCAACTCGTGTTCGCACTCGGGGTCTCCGGCTACCCGAACGTGCCCAAGATTGCGGGTGCCGAGGGCTTCGAAGGCGAGCAGCATCACTCCAGCCAGCATCCGGGGCCCGAGGCCTACCGGGGCAAGAAATGCGTGGTGCTCGGCTCCAACAACTCCGCCTTCGACATCTGCGGTGCGCTGTGGGAACACGGCGCCGACGTCACCATGGTCCAGCGCAGCTCCACCCACATCGCACCCTCCGACACGCTGATGGAGCTCGCGCTGGGAGGCCTCTATTCCGAGGCTGCGGTCAAGGCCGGCGTGACCACCGACAAGGCAGATCTCATCTTCGCGTCGATCCCTTTCAAGATCATGGCGCCGATGCAGGTGCCGGTGTACGAGGAGATGAAGAAGCGTGACGCGGACCTTTACGCCCGCCTGGAGAAAGCCGGCTTCATGCTCGACTTCGGCCCGGATGGCTCTGGCCTCTTCATGAAGTACCTGCGGCGCGGCTCGGGCTACTACATTGACGTGGGCGCTGCGGAACTGGTCGCCAACGGCAGCGTCAAGCTTCGCAGCGGCGTGACCATCGAGCGCATCAACACGCGCTCGGTGACCCTCAGCGACGGCAGCGAACTGCCCGCCGACCTCATCGTCTACGCCACCGGCTACGGCTCGATGAACGGCTGGCTCGCCGACCTGATTTCACCTGAGGTGGCCGACAAGGTCGGCAAGGTCTGGGGCCTGGGCTCGGACACTCCGAAGGACCCGGGACCGTGGGAGGGCGAGCTACGCAACATGTGGAAGCCGACGCAGGTGGAGAACCTCTGGATCCACGGTGGAAACTTGCACCAGTCGCGTCACTACTCGCAGTTCCTGGCGCTGCAGCTGAAGGCTCGCATGGAGGGCATACCGACGCCGGTTCACGAACGTGCGCCTTCACACCACGAGCGCTGATTAGCGTCCGGCCCTCTGACACCGCGCGATGGCTTATCCGCGCGCGGGTTCGAAGCCCCGCGCCGAGTCGATATGCAGCTCGGTCAGCGGGCCGAGGAGCCGAAGGACATGGGAGCACCGATCCGTCGCTCCAGCGTCTGCTATGAACCAATGCGGTCGCTCAACGCTAAAGAAGAAAGTGCAGCAGTCGACCCGTCAGCGACACTCGCGGGTCGACTCTGGCCGCTGCAAAGCAGCCGTTGACATCTAGCGTCAATAGCCTATCTCGAGCGACACTGCCGAGTCGACAACCAGCTTAGTCGCAGACGAAGGGACCGACACGGAAGGTGCACCGCCGCCCAAGCACTTCCGTCCTGGTGAAGGAACGACCTACCAGCTTGGACGAATGAGCATGACGTTCAAGACGACCGCGGACGCGGGCTGGAACGCCTACACCGTCTGTGAAGCGATCGAGCCGCCTGGATCCGGCGCGGGCCATCATCGGCACCTGACCTACGACGAGACGTTTTTCATCTGCGAAGGCCACTACGACTTTCGCCTCGACGGCACGCTCCTCAAGCTTGGGCCTGGTGACGTGGTGTTTGTGCCCCGAGGAACGCCACATGGCTTCATCAGCACGGGTCCCGAGGTAGGACGCCAGATCATCATCAGTTCGCCCGGTGGCATTTTCGATGCCATGGTGGCCGAAGCAACGAGGCTCGATACCGGCAGCCCGACGCGAGCCGCTTCGGAGGAAGCAAGAGCCGTCGCGGCGAAGTACGGGCTCGAGCTCCTTCCTGCAAGAGAAGAGCAGTAACGGAGCGCTCACCGTTCTTCGTGCCTTTGGCAGTCGCTCGCGGAGGGTTCCTCCTGGCCCGGACTTCCGGTTCGTCAGCATGCTAAGAAACTGCCCGACGACGCCTTGCGCTTGCTGGCGACCGCGTCGATGACCGACACCAGGTGCTACCCGCATCGCGCAGCGCGAGCAGGCACGAGTTCACCTCTGACATGGTGCAATTGACCATGGGCGATTGACCCGAAACCGAGATTCATCTGGCGCGGCTCGCTCAACTGCGGCGCGGCGACGAGGCGACCTGAACTTCCCGAGTCCGCAAACTTGCCGAGGGCGGCCACTGACAGCCCTCGTCCCGCCAAACTCACGCCGCCGGCTGGATGTTCTGGTTCACGCTGAAGAAGTTCGAAGGGTCGAACTTCCGCTTCAGTTCCCGCAGCCGGTCATAGTTCTTGCCAAACGCCGCCTTGACCGCGTCGTGCTCACCGTCGGCCAGATAGTTCAGCAGGTAGCCCCCCGTTGCAAACGGCTGGATCGCGTCCGACGCCTTCCGCGCCCAGGCGATGTGCTGATCGTCTTGCTTTGCATCCGTCCACTGCGGCATGAAGCCGATGCAATAGTCAGGCTCCCGCTGGGCAAAGGCGTTCTCGTCGACGGGCTTGCGCCCGCCCGCGCCGCCGTGATATTCCACCAGCAGCCCGGACATGGGCGACTGTTCGAGCCCTTTCCCATGCTCGGTAATCACGTCGATGGCCCCATCCGGCAGGCCCTTCACGAAGGCCGACTTCCAGTAGTTGCGCGTGCCGGACGGAAAGGCTCCATCCAGCATCGACTGCATCGCCGGGAAGGGCATCTCGCCCACCTGGACCATCATCGGCTCGGCCAGCGATTTCAACGGCGCGATGGTCTGTTCTCCCGCCGTCATATCCCTGCCGCTCCAGCACGGAATGACCGCCGTCACCGGCGTTCCGTCCGGCGTGCAGATCAGCCCGGCGTAGACCGTCAGATCCTCCGGCGCCGAGGCCATGAAATCGCGATACTTCCGCAGCACCGCGCCGGCAGCCGCGCGCGGGTAGACGATCAGCCCGCCCAGCACCGTCGACACCGGATAGGCCCGGAACAGGAACGAGGTCACCACCCCGAAATTCCCTCCGCCGCCCCGGAGCGACCAGAACAATTCGGCGTTCTCCGTCGCGTTGACCGTGCGCACCTTCCCATCCGCGGTCACCACTTCCATCTCGATCACGTTGTCGCAGGACGGTCCGTACTTGCGCACCAGCCAGCCGACACCGCCGCCCAGCGTCAGCCCGCCGATTCCCGTCTTCGAGACCACGCCCAGCGGCACCGCCAGCCTGTGCACATGGCTCTCGCGGTCCACGTCGCCCAGCGTCGCCCCGCCCTGCGCCCGCACCGTCTGCGCGGTCGGGTCGACGTGAACGCCCCGCATTCCCGAAAGGTCGATAACCAGCCCGCCGTCGCAAAGCGCCCTGCCCCCGACGTTGTGGCCGCCGCCTCGGACCGAGACCAGGACGTTGTTCTCCCTCGCGAAATTCACCGCCGTCACAACATCGGATGTGCCGCGACACTTCAGCAGCGCGCCCGGATGTTTCTGCACCAGCGCGTTCCAGATCTGCCGGGCCGCCTCATAGCCCGCGTCACCCGGGCGAGTGAGCGACCCGTCGAGCTTCCCTGCCAGTTCGACGATCCTGTCTTCGGGTACGGCCTGGCCTTCCCGGTCGAGCAATTTCCCCGTCTCCATGATGAACCTCCGTCATGATGTCGCGCGCCTCGGAATCTCCCGCGCTGAGTTCTTGTAGAAAGAGAACTTGGCTTTATTTCATCGTACCCGAGCGCAGGCCCAAAGTCGCTGTCGACGACTTCCCGTGTCCCACCAGGGATTGTCACGGCGGCGCCCGCGCAATCAGGTGAGATGCCACCAAGCCGCCGTTCACCGCCGACCGTTGTTGTTTAGGTTTATCCGATGTCCGCCCGTGCAGTGCTCCATGGCAGCGAGGCGCCAAGGCTGGAGGGCGGATGTTGGATAAGCCCCAAGGGAGGAAGCCGCGACATGGTCCGCAGCGGGTCCGGTGGGCGCTACGTCGCTATGGGGA
>JBDSAB010000597.1:0-5502 GCA_039922395.1 Caldimonas sp. | reverse complement strand
GAAATATTCATCGTGGCACGCGCAGGTCGCCGGCCCGCGCTTCACTTCACGGGAATCACCGTCCCCCGGTCGACCGCCACCGCCGTGACGCTGTTCTTCGGCGAGCCCTCGATCACGCGGTCGGAGTAAGTGAGGTAGACGAGCGTGTTGCGCTTCTTGTCGACCATGCGCACGACGCGCAGCTTCTTGAACAGGATCGACAGGCGCTCGTTGAAGATCTCTTCCTGCGCCGGCAGCGGCTTCGCGAAGCCGATCGGGCCGACCTGGCGGCACGCGATCGAGGCCTCGGCCTTGTCTTCGGCCAGGCCGACAGCGCCCTTGATGCCGCCGGTCTTGGCGCGCGAGACGTAGCAGGTGATGCCGGCGACACGCGGGTCGTCGTACGCGTCGACGACGATCTTGTGATCGGGGCCGATCAGCTTGAACACGGTGTCGACCTCACCGATGGGTTCGGCGTGCGCGGCGACGCCGAACGTGGCGGCCAGCAGGCCGGCTGCGATGTTCTTCTTCACGTGTTGTTCTCGTTTCAACGTTTCTGATACTGGGTGCCGCCGAACAGCGTTTCGCGCGACTTTTCGTCGACCAGCGGCTTGCGCTGCGAGGCCAGCACCTCGACGCCGCGCTGCACCGCGGGGCGCGCGGCGATCTCGTCGAACCAGCCCTTCAGGTGCGGGTAGTCGACCCAGTCGATGCCCTGGTTCTTCCACGAGCGCAGCCACGGGAAGATCGCGATGTCGGCAATCGTGTACTCGTTGCCGGCCATGTACCTGGTCTTTGCGAGGCGCTTGTTCATCACGCCGTACAGTCGTTTCGCCTCGTTCGTGTACCGGTTGACCGCGTACTCGATCTTCTCGGGTGCGTAGATGCGAAAGTGGTGCGCCTGGCCGAGCATCGGGCCGACGCCGCCCATCTGGAACATCAGCCATTCCAACATCTCGTAGCGCCCGCGTGTGCTCGCCGGCATGAACCGGCCCGTCTTGGCGGCCAGATACATGAGGATCGCGCCCGACTCGAACAGCGAGATCGGTGCGCCGTCGGGGCCGTTCGGGTCGACGATCGCCGGGATCTTGTTGTTGGGGCTGATCGCGAGAAACTCTGCGCTGAACTGGTCGCCGGCCCCGATGTCGATCGCGTGCACGCGATACGGCAGGCCACACTCCTCCAGCATGATGTGAACTTTGTGCCCGTTCGGCGTGGCCCACGAATACACTTCGATCATGTCTGAACTCATGCTGTCCTCGGGTGGTCTGCGGTTGTGCGGCCACTCTAGTTGATCGGGCGCCGCGATGCTCGACTCCTTCAAACGCTTGTTCTCCCGCCAGGGAGAAGCCCGTGACCTCGGCGCCATCGAGGCGTGGGCGAGGCGCCACGGGCACGGCTTCAAGCGGGTGCGCGACGAAGACGGCTTCGTGATCGACGGCACGCTCGAAGGCTTGCCCTGGCGCATCGAATGGGGTCCGCCGCAGCGCGACTACATCGCGGGCCACGAGCTGCGGCTGCGGATGGAGCTCGATCTGCCGTCCGATGCGCAGATGCTGGTGCTGTCGCGGCCGTTGATGGACGCGCTCGAACGCCAGACCTTCGAGGAATTCACCGATGACGTCCAGACCCAGATCGGTACCAAGACGCCAGAAGAGATGCGCTGGCTGGTGATGTTTCCGAAGGTCAGCCTGACGAACCTCAAGACCTTGCGCAACCGCTTCGGCGCGGTCGCGAGCGTGCCTGCCACCGGTCTGTCGTGGATCGAAGGCCCGCTCGCGAACATGCTCGACGCGGCGGCGAACGACTGGCTCCACGATGCCCAACCGTTCGCGCTGATGACCTTGCGCGGTCGTGCCTACCTGCGCATGCAGCTCGACGCGCCCGAGCCGGAGGTGGTCGCGGCCGCGCTCGCGCTGTTTGAAACCGCTGTGGCGCAAGCCGTTCGCGTGGTCGGCGCAGCCGGCGACTACGGCGCCGACTCGACCCACAACGGTCGCAGCACCGAATGGCAGCCGTTTCCGACCGACGGACCCAAGACGAGCCGTTGACGATCGCGCCGGGCGCGATCGTCAAGTTGCATCAGGCGTACTTGCCCAGCTCCAGCTTCGCGATCGCGTTGCGGTGCACCTCATCCGGGCCGTCGGCGAAGCGCAAGGTGCGCGCGCCAGCGTAGAAGCCCGCGAGCGGGAAGTCTTCGCAGACCCCGCCGCCGCCGTGCGCCTGCATCGCCCAGTCGATCACCTGCAGCGCCATCGTGGGCGCCACGACCTTGATCATCGCGATCTCGGCCTTCGCGGTCTTGTTGCCGGCAACGTCCATGATCCACGCGGCCTTCAGCGTCAGCAGCCGCGCCATGTCGATGCGGCAGCGCGCTTCGGCGATGCGCTCGCGGGTCACGCCCTGTTCGGCCACCGTGCGGCCGAACGCAACGCGCGACGACGCGCGCTTGCACATCAGCTCGAGCGAGCGCTCGGCCAAGCCGATCAGGCGCATGCAGTGGTGGATGCGCCCGGGCCCGAGGCGGCCTTGCGCGATCTCGAAGCCGCGACCTTCGCCGAGCAGGATGTTGCTGGCCGGCACGCGCACATTGTCGAAAGTGATCTCCATGTGGCCGTGCGGTGCGTCGTCGTAGCCGAACACCGACAGCGGCCGCACGATCGTGATGCCCTTGGTCTCGGCCGGCACCAGGATCATCGACTGCTGCGAGTGACGCGGCGCCTCGCGATCGGTCTTGCCCATGAAGATGTAGATCTTGCAGCGCGGGTCACCCGCCCCGCTGGTCCACCACTTGCGGCCGTTGATGACGTAGTCGTCGCCCTGCCGCTCGATGCGCGCCTCGATGTTCGTCGCGTCGGAAGACGCCACGGCCGGCTCGGTCATCGCAAAGGCGCTGCGGATCTTGCCGTCGAGCAGCGGCTCGAGCCACTGCATCTTGTGCTCGGGGCTGCCGTAGCGTTCGATCGTCTCCATGTTGCCGGTGTCCGGCGCCGAACAGTTGAAGACTTCGCTCGACCAGGGCACGCGTCCCATGATTTCGGCGAGTGGCGCGTAGTCGCTGTTCGACAGACCGAAGTCGCGGTTGCTGTGGGCTGCGGCTTGGCCGCCCGCAGTCGGCGGCAAGAACAGGTTCCAGAGGCCTTGCGCGCGGGCCTTCGGCTTCAGTTCCTCGATCGTGTTCAGCGGAGTCCAGCGCTTGCCCGCTTTCGTGTTGGCTTCGATCTCCGCCTCATAACGTGCCTCGGCGGGATAGATGTGGTCGTCCATGAAACGGAGCAGTTGCGCCTGCAGTTCCTTGGTGCGGTCCGAGTAGTTGAAATCCATGCGTGTCTCCGGTCGTGAATCGATGTGGCCGAGCGTCGCTCAAGCCTGCTGTGCCATCTTCCAGCCCATCTCGGCAAGCGGTCGCGCGCCGGCGCCGGACTGGCGTGCCTGTGCGCTGGAAGCGGTTCCTGTTTCGACGCGCTTGGCAATCCCTTGCAGGATGCCGGCGATGCGGAACAGGTTGTAGGCGAGGTAGAAATTCCAGTCGGCCATGACCGCGTCGGGGTCGGGCCGGCCGGTGCGTTCGCAATAGCGCCGCACGTATTCGCTTTCGGTCGGAATGCCGAGCGCCTCGTGGTCGAGGCCGCCGATGCCGCGGAACGAACCTTGCGGGATGTGCCACGACATGCAGTGGTAGCTGAAGTCGGCGAGCGGATGCCCGATCGTCGACAGCTCCCAGTCGAGGACCGCGATGATGCGCGGCTCGTTTGCATCGAAGACCAGGTTGTCGAGGCGGTAGTCGCCGTGCACCACCGACACCTGCGTGTCGTCACGGGCACTGCCCGGGATGTGCGCGGGCAGCCACTCGATCAGCCGGTCCATCGCCTCGATCGGTTCGGTGATCGACGCCAGGTACTGCTTGGTCCAGCGGCCGATCTGGCGTTCGAAGTAATTGCCCGGCTTGCCGTAGCTCTCGAGGCCGACGCCGGCGACATCGACCGAATGAAGCGCCGCGATCACGCGGTTCATCTCGTCGTAGATCAGCCCGCGCGCCGGCTTGTCGAGCGACGGCAGCGACTGGTCCCAGAGCACGCGGCCGGGCATGAATTCCATGACATAGAACGCGCGGCCGATCACGCTTTCGTCCTCGCACAGGACCAGCATGCTCGGCACCGGCACGTCGGTCGCGTGCAATGCACCCATGACCCGGAACTCGCGCTCGATCGCATGTGCCGATGGCAGCAGCTTGGCCGCCGGGCCAGGCTTCGAGCGCATGACGTAAGAGCGGTCTGGGGTGATCAGCTTGTAGGTCGGATTGGATTGGCCGCCCTTGAACTGCTCGACCGTCAGCGGGCCGCCAAACCCGTCGAGGCGGGAGAGCAGATAGCGCTCGAGAGCCGCAATGTCGAACGCATGCTGTTCGGCGACGGGCTTGGTGCCGGCATTGGCTTCGATCATGATCGTCCGGACTTGTGGGAAGCGAGAGCCGGCGCGAACGAGCGGCTCAGCGATCCGCGATCGCCAGCAGTTTCGGCCGCGACAGCACGACGAGCCGGGTCGGTTCGATGCGCACTGCGCCGTCGCGCTCGAAAGCCTTCAGCTCCTGGTTGACGCGCTGGCGCGAGGCGCCGAGGAGCTGAGCTAGATCCTCCTGCGCCAGCTGCAGGCCGATGCGGATCTCCTCGCCCTGGGCGATGCCATAGCTGCGTGCCAGCAGCAGGATCTGCTTGGCCAGACGCGAAGCGAGCGGCCGCGTGTTCAGGTCCTCGACCACGTCGAACAGAAGACGCAGGCGGCGGCAGTTGAGACGAAGCAGCGCTTCGTAAAGTTCGGCGTGCTGCGACAGCAACTCGCGGAAGTCGGCCTTGCGGACCACCAGCAGGGTCGTCTCGCCGTGTGCATGCGCGTCGTGGGTTCGCGGCAGCCCGTCGAACAGCGAGATGTCGCCGAACCAGGTGCCCGGTTCGACGTAGGTCAGGGTGACCTGCTTGCCCGACAGCGAGACCGAGCTGACGCGCACGGCGCCCATTGCGACGCCGCACCAGTCGTCGGCCGGCGCACCGCGTGCCGACAGCACCGCACCATCGCCGACACGGCGCACCACGGCCCGCGAAAGGATGGCTTCGCGCAGAGGGGGAGAAAGTTTGGCGAACCACGATCCGGTCTCGATGTTCGAGCGTTCGGGCATTGTAAGAAGCGAGCTGTTCATGTCGGAGTCTCAGACGCGACAAGACCGCTCTTGAAGCGCATGGTGCTTCAGCGAAAACGCGGGGCGCGTTTCTCGAAGAATGCCTGCAGCCCTTCGGCGCCGTTCCGATGGAACAGGTTGTCGATGAAGTGGTCGCGCTCGGCCGCGAGCTGCTGATGGATCGTCCGGGAGGGCGCTTGCTGCACGAGCTCCTTCGCACTCGCCAGTGCGTTCGGCGCCATCGTCGCCAGGCGCCCGGCCAGCTTCAGCGCTTCGGCCGAGGATTGGCCGCTCGGCGCGAGCCAGCCGACGAGGCCCATTGCATGGAGCTCCAGCGCCTTGATCGGCTC
>JBDSAB010000596.1:0-5514 GCA_039922395.1 Caldimonas sp. | reverse complement strand
GCCGGCGCCTGGAAGCTCGGCAAGCTGATCGTGCTGTACGACGACAACGGCATCTCGATCGACGGCAAGGTCGCGCCGTGGTTCGTCGACGACACCGCGCGCCGCTTCGAGGCCTACCGCTGGCACGTGATCGACGCCGTCGACGGCCACGATGCCCACGCGGTCGATACGGCGATCGCCGAGGCGAAGCGCACGACCGACCGACCGACCCTGATCGTCTGCAAGACGATGATCGGCAAGGGCTCGCCGAACCGCGCCGGCACCGCCAAGGCGCACGGCGAAGCGCTCGGCGTCGACGAGGTCAGGCTGACGCGCGAGGCGCTGGTCTGGGCCCACGAGCCATTCGTGCTGCCGGAAGACGCGTACACCGCGTGGGACGCGAAGGCGCGCGGCGAAGAAGCCGAGAGCGCCTGGCAGGCCACGTTCGCGCTCTACAAGGCGGCGCACCCCGAGCTCGCGGCCGAATACATCCGCCGGATGCGCGGCGATCTGCCGGCCGACTGGGCGCAGACCGCGCTCGACGCGGCGATCGCGGCGCATGCGAAGGCCGAGACCGTCGCGAGCCGGAAGGCAAGCCAGATCGCGCTCGAGGCCTTCACGAAGGCGCTGCCCGAGCTGCTCGGCGGCAGCGCCGACCTGACCGGCTCGAACCTGACCCAGACATCGAGCACCGCCTCGCTTCGCTTCGAGGCCGACGGCGCGCCGGCGCGCGGCGCCGACGGCACGATCGGCCGCCACATCAACTACGGCGTGCGCGAATTCGGCATGGCCGCGGTGATGAACGGCATCGCGTTGCACGGTGGCTACCTTCCGTACGGCGGCACCTTCCTGACCTTCAGCGACTACAGCCGCAACGCGATCCGGATGGCCGCGCTGATGAAGGCGCGTGTCGTCCACGTCTTCACGCACGACTCGATCGGCCTCGGCGAGGACGGCCCGACGCACCAGTCGATCGAGCACGCGGCCTCGCTCCGGCTGATCCCGAACCTCGACGTCTGGCGCCCGTGCGACACGACCGAGACCGTGGTCGCGTGGTCGTGCGCGCTCCAGAGCCGCGCGCGGCCGAGCGCGCTGCTGCTGTCACGCCAGAACCTGCCGTACGCGCCGAAGTCGGGCTTCGATGCGTCGCCGCGGACGGCGCTCGACGCGATCGCGAAGGGCGCCTACGTGCTGGCCGAGCCGAGCGAGGTCGGCCTGCGTCGCAAGGCCCAGGTCGTGATCGTCGCGACCGGCTCGGAGGTGCAGCTCGCGCTGCATGCGCAGCAGCGGCTCGCGGTCGACGGCATCGCGGTGCGCGTCGTCTCGATGCCGTCGACCACCGTCTTCGATCGCCAGCCGGCCGCCTACAAGCAGAGCGTGCTGCCGGCCGGCGTGCCGCGAGTCGCGGTCGAGATGGGGGTTACCGACGGCTGGTGGAAGTACGGCTGCGCCGCGGTCGTCGGCATCGACACCTACGGCGAGTCGGCGCCGGGCGGCGTCCTCTTCAAGCACTTCGGCTTCACGCCGGAGAACGTCGCCGACACGGTGCGCCAGGTTTTGTTCAATCGGAAGTCCAAGGAAACGTCATGACCATCAAAGTCGCCATCAACGGCTACGGCCGCATCGGCCGCAACATCCTGCGTGCGCATTACGAAGGCGGGAAGAAGCACGACATCCAGATCGTCGCGATCAACGATCTCGGCAAGCCCGAGACGAATGCGCACCTGACGCGCTACGACACCGCGCACGGGCCGTTCCCCGGCTCGGTCAGCGTCGACGGCGACTCGATGATCGTGTCGGCCGACAAGGGCGGCAAGGGCGGCGACCGCATCAAGGTGCTCGCGGTCCGCAACCCGGCCGAGCTGCCGTGGAAGGACCTCGGCGTCGACGTCGTGCTCGAGTGCACCGGCCTCTTCACGTCGAAGGCGAAGGCCTCGGCGCACCTGAGCGGCGGCGCCAAGAAGGTCATCATCTCGGCGCCCGGCGGCACCGACATGGATGCGACCATCGTCTACGGCGTCAACCACGGCGTGCTGAAGGCGAGCGACACGGTGATCAGCAACGCGAGCTGCACGACCAACTGCCTGGCGCCGCTGGTGCAGCCGCTGCACGCCAAGATCGGCCTCGTCAACGGGCTGATGACGACGATCCATGCGTACACCAACGACCAGGTGCTGACCGACGTCTACCACGAGGATCTGCGGCGTGCGCGCAGCGCGACCCACAGCATGATCCCGACCAAGACCGGCGCCGCGTCGGCGGTCGGCCTCGTGCTGCCCGAGCTGAACGGCCGCCTCGACGGCTATGCGATGCGCGTGCCGACGATCAACGTTTCGATCGTCGATCTGTCGTTCATCGCGGCGCGCGACACGACCGTCGACGAGATCCACGCGATCATGAAGGAGGCGTCGTCGAAGGGGCCGCTCGCCGGCATCCTCGCGTACAGCGATGGTCCGCTGGTCAGCGTCGACTTCAACCACAACCCGGCGTCGAGCACCTACGACGCGACGTTGACGAAGGTCTCGGGCCGGCTCGTCAAGGTCAGCAGCTGGTACGACAACGAGTGGGGCTTCTCGAACCGGATGCTCGACACGACCGTCGCGCTGATGGCCGCGAAGTAGCTCGGTATCGCGACCGTGTCGGGCCGCTGGCCCGACCGATCGCTGCCGACTCGATCCGGTCGCGGCCGGTTGTGCGCGCTCCAGCGCGCACTACGCGGAAACGCGTCAGTACCAGCGGTGATAGCGCGGGCGCGGCCCGGCGTAGTAGCCGTCGCCGTAGTAGCCGGCCGCCGGGCTCACATAGATCACCGGCGGTGCGGCGACGATCGGCGCCGGTGCGTACATGCCCCGCGGGGGCGGCGGCACGTCGAGGTAGCGAGCCTGCGGCGCCGCATCGGCAACCGCCCCGACCGGACGCACGTCGATCTCGATCTCCGGGCCGGGGTCGCGCGCCGTGCGGGTGTTGTAGCGACGGCCGGCATATTCGTAGACGACGTCGTAGCCGACCGTCCGGTTCTCGTAGGCGCTGACGGTCTGGCAGCGCTGGACCGGCACGGCAGTCGGCGGGTACGCGTTCGCTGCATTGACCTCGACGCCGTTGCCGATCGCCGCACCGGCGACCACGCCGATGCCGGTCGCTGCAGCGCGGCCGAAGCCGCCGCCGATCTGGTGGCCGAGCACGCCGCCGGCGATCGCGCCGATGACCGCGCCGGCACCCGACGGACGGGCGCCGACGAGTTGCTGTTCTTCGGTGCAGACGCGGTTCGGCACGGCGACCGAGGCGGTTACCGGGGTGGCCGACAGCACGCGCGCGAATTCGCTCGCGTGCGCGGCGACGGGAACGAAAGCGGCGGCGACAAGCGCCGCACCCAACGTTGTCTTCATGGTGTTGCTCCCGACGGTGATTGACGTCATGGGCTCACGATAGGCGCGGCGCGAAACGCTTGTGCGTGCCGACGGTAAAGAATCGTTGCTGCGCGATCGGCGTGTGGAAAAGGCCCGCATCGGCGGTCGTTGATGCGAGGGCGTCGATACACTGACTGCGATGAATTTCATCCTCGCCGCGCTATCGACTCCGGCGCGCGCTGTCGTCGTGATCGCGCAGCGCACCGACCGTATGCAGCCTGCAACGCCGTGATCGGCCACGTCGCCTCGACCGTATCCTTGCACCCCACGCGAATCCCGGAGACGCCTTGATGCGCAAACCTCTTGTGACCCTCGGCCTCGTCGGCGCTGCCTTGCTCGCACCGTGGTCCTGCGGTGCGCCGCTGGCCCAGCCGGTCGCCGCCGCGTCGGTCGCAGGCCCTAGCTCGGGAGCCGCCACGGCGCGCGTGATCGTCAAGTACAGGGCCGATGCCGCGTCGTTGCGCAAGACCATCCAGGCCGCGAACACGACGCCGGCCGCGACCGTGCTCGCGAGCCGCGCGCAGACGCTCGGCGCGCGCCTCGGCATGGCGCTCAGCGTTGGCCACAGCATCGATGCGCGCAGTCACGTCGTCTCGGCGACCGGGCTGACCTCGGACGAGCTCGCGCAGCGGATCGCGCGCGATGCCGACGTCGAGTACGCGGCGCCCGACCGGATGCGGCGGCGCTTTGCCGTGCCGAATGATCCTTTCTATGCGAGCCGTGCCTACAACAACCCGGCGACGCCGACCGCCGGCGGCCCGCTCGTCGGCCAGTGGTACCTGAAGCCGCCCGGCGCCGCCGGCACGATCGTGTCGCCGAGCGGCACCGCGCCGGCCGCGATCAATGCCGAAGGCGCCTGGGACATCACGACCGGCAGCGCGTCGATCGTCGTCGCCGTGCTCGACACCGGCATTCGCTTCGACCACGAAGACTTCAAGACCGTCGCCGCCGGCGGAAATCTGCTGCCCGGCTACGACTTCCTCAGCGACGACCGCAACTCGGCCGACGGGCAACCCGGCCGCGACGCGGACGCGTCCGATCCCGGCGATGCCGTGACGCAGGCCGACATCGACAACGGCGTGCCGGGTTGCACGCGGGACCAGATCGCGTCGAGCTCGTGGCATGGCACCGAGACCGCCGGCCTGATCGGCGCGACAACCGACAACGCGATCGGCATCGCCAGCGTCGGCCGCGGCGTGCGCGTGATGCCCGTCCGCGTCCTCGGCAAGTGCGGCGGCTACGACTCCGACATCGTCGCCGGCATGCTGTGGGCGGCCGGCATCTCGGTGCCGGGCGTACCGGACAACACGAATGCTGCGCGGGTCATCAACATGAGCCTCGGTGGCGCCGGCGCCTGCGACAGCAGCAATTCGTCGGCACGGGTCTACCTCGACGCGGTCGCGCAGATCAACGCCGTCGGCGGCGTCGTCGTCGCGTCGGCCGGCAACAGTGCGGGACATTCGGTCAGCATCCCGGCCGACTGCGCCGGCGTGATCGGCGTCGCCGGGCTGCGCCACATCGGCACCAAGGTCGGCTTCTCCGATATCGGTCCCGAGATCACGATCAGCGCGCCGGGCGGCAACTGCATCAACACCGCGCAGAACACGGCCTGCCTGTATTCGATCCTGACGACGACCAACACGGGCACCGGCGCACCGGTGCCGAACGCGTCGGGCGGCTCGACCTACTCGGACAGCTTCGACAAGGCCGCGGTTGGCACCAGCTTCTCGGCCCCGCTGGTCGCAGGCACCGTTGCGTTGATGCTGTCGGTCCAGCCGCAGCTGTCGCCCGACGAAGTCCGCTTCAAGCTGCAGAGCACCGCGCGTCCGTTTCCGCAGCCGACCGTCGATGAGAGCGGCGGCGCGCTCCAGGCCTGCACGTCGCCGACGACGACCTCGCCCGATCAGCTGCAGTGTGTCTGCCAGGTCGGCGTGTGCGGCGCCGGCATGCTCGATGCGCGTGCCGCGGTGCTCGCTGCGGCCGGCGTACAGGCGCGCATCAGCGTCGATCCGGCGACGCCGACCGCCGGCCAGACCGTCACCTTCGGCTCCGCGTCGTCGATCCTGCCGGCCGGCCGCACCATCGCGAGCTACCAGTGGACGGTGACGAGCGGCGGCAGCATCGTGCC
>JBDSAB010000595.1:0-20232 GCA_039922395.1 Caldimonas sp. | reverse complement strand
CGCGAGCGCGGGCCAGCGGCACTGTCGGGTAGCTGCCCAGGCCCGCGTCGGACCGCTTTCCCCCGTGCTTGTAGCGAAGAATCCAGCTCGCCGACTCGCCCCCGCCGACGTCGAGCCCCAGCCCGATCACGCCGCCCACCATGTGCAGGCCCGGCTTTCTCGGCTTGAGCAGCCGAGACACTTCCAGGGCCGTCAACTCCCGCGCTTTCCTTGGCATTTTCTTCCCCACATACAGCCCATCATAAAGCCTCGGATTGGACTGTACTCCGCCGGATGTGGTCGCACAAGAGGAATCTAGCCTCTACCGGGCGTAGAGGCTACTTTCGGCTATCACGGGGTGCGGATGGATTCAGCCGGATACGAGCTTTTGGTGGAGAGGGTGGGATTCGAACCCACGTTACGGCATAACCGTAAACCAGATTTCGAGTCTGGCGCATTCGACCACTCTGCCACCTCTCCGACAGTTCACCTGCGGGCTCGGCGGGTCAATGCCGAGCCGATGATTCTAGCAACGCGGCGTCGCGCGCTCAGGCCTCGACTTGCAGCTCCAGACCCGGCAGGCGGCTTTCGCTCAACACCGTCTGCCAGCATTCGCCAGGGGTGAGTGGCCAGGCGTCGGTCAAAGTGCCGGTCGTCACGATGTGGCCGGGCTCGATCGGCCAGCGCGGCACCTGCTCGTGCATCGCATCGATCCACGTTCGCAGTGCGTCCAGCGGCCCGTCGAGAACGATGTGGCCATCGCCTTCGTCCATCACGTGCCCGTCGCGCACCAGCGCGATGTGCAAGCCCGCCAGCTCACGGCGCGGATCGGCGAAGCGCGCGATCGGCACGCGCGGGCCGATCATCAACCGACCGTGCAACACGAAGTCCGCGACCGTATCGGGCGCGGCGAAGCGCCAGTCGTCGAAGTGCGTGTGCACGATCTCGAAGCCATGAGCGACCCATTCGATGCAGCCGACAAGATCGGAGAAGTCCATGCCCGCCGTCGGCGCGCGCGCGAAGCCGAACATCACTTCCGGCTCCAGCCGCGGCTGCACGAGCCCGCGCAGCGAAACCGTGTGGCGCGTGCCGTCGATCTGCGCGACCGTGCCGTCCCAGACCGGCCCCCAGATCGGCGCATGCACGCCGTACCTGGCCCAGATGCTGCGGTTGGTGAAACCGATCTTGTAGCCGAGCTGCACTTCGCCGCGCTCGAGTCGGCGGCTGCGCGTCTCGTCGGCGATCGCATAGGCCTCGGCCAGGGAGGCAACGCCGTTCGGACGCGCGGTCAGCAGCGGCAGTCTGCCGGCCGCGTCGTAAGCCCGCAGGAGCTCGCCCGCGAGTTCGCTGCGGGTGGTTGCGGTCTCGCTCACGGCCGCAGGACCTCGAGGCCGCCCATGTACGGCCACAGCACCGGCGGGACGCTCACGGACCCATCGGCGTTCTGGCAGTTCTCGAGGATCGCGACGAGCGCGCGCCCCACCGCGAGCCCCGAGCCGTTCAGCGTGTGCACGAACTCGTTCTTGCCTTGCGCGTTCTTGTAGCGGGTCTGCATGCGCCGCGCCTGGAAGGCCCGGCAGTTCGAGACCGAGCTGATCTCGCGGTACGCCTGCTGAGCCGGCACCCAGACCTCGAGGTCGTAGGTCTTCGCCGAACCGAAGCCCATGTCGCCCGAGGCGAGCAGCATCACGCGGTACGCGAGGCCAAGCTTCTGCAGCACCGCCTCGGCGTGACCGACCATCTCGTCGAGCGCTGCCTCGCTCGCGTCCGGATGGACGATCTGCACCATCTCGACCTTGTCGAACTGGTGCTGGCGAATCATCCCGCGTGTGTCGCGGCCGGCGCTGCCGGCTTCGCTGCGGAAGCACGGCGTGTGCGCGGTCAGCCGGATCGGCAGCGTCTCGGCCGCCAGCACCTGCTCGCGAACCGAGTTGGTCAGCGAGATCTCCGACGTCGAGATCAGGTATTGCTCGCCCTGCTGCTCGTCACCGCCGCGCGTGACCCAGAACATGTCCTCCTTGAACTTGGGCAGCTGCCCGGTGCCCTCGAGCACCTCGCGGTTGACGATGTAGGGCGTGTAGCACTCGACGTAGCCATGCTGCGTCGTCTGCAGGTCGAGCATGAACTGCGCGAGCGCGCGATGCAGCCGGGCGACCGGCCCGCGCAAGAAAGAGAAGCGCGAGCCCGACAGCCGCGATCCGAGGTCGAGATCGAGGCCGAGCGGCGCCCCGATGTCGACGTGGTCCTTCGGTTCGAAGTCGAACTGCCGCGCGCTGCCCCAGCGCCGCACTTCGACGTTGGCGCTCTCGTCGGGACCGACCGGCACGCTGTCGTCGGGCAGGTTGGGCACCGCCATCAACAATCCCGACAGCTCCGCCTGGATCACCTCGAGCCGTTCGGCCGAGACCTTCAGCGCATCGCCGACGCTCGCCACTTCCGCCATCGTCTCGGCGGTGTCCTGCCCCTTCGCCTTGCGCTGGCCGATCTCCTTCGACAGTGCATTGCGGCGCGCCTGCAGTTCCTCGGTGCGGGTCTGGATCGCCTTGCGTTCGGTCTCGAGCGCACTGAACCGTTCGACGTCGAGGTAGGGCTGCGGCGCCTTGCGGCGCTCGAGGCGCTGGACCACGTGCGCGAGGTCCTTGCGCAGCAGGTTGATGTCGAGCATGGGCAGGCACCGGGCGGGACGCCGGCGCTCGAAGTGCATGGGAGGCGGAATTGTAGGCAGCCGCTCCGGGCTCTTCCGCCGAAGCCGATCCCGGACGAACGGCGGGTTTCAGGGCTTGCGTTCCGGGGGATCCGGCGCAAATGAGAGACAATCTCATTCGCAACTGCGTTCGGGATTCTGCCCGTGTGAAAACCGCTACGCCGATGACGCCGACCACGCTGCTGAACCAACTGCCCGACGGTGCCCGCGCCGTCGTGGCCCGCGTCGTGTCGGCTTCGCCCGAAGTCGACGCCGTGGCGCTCCGACGCCTCGGCGAGCTCGGCTTCATCCCGGGCGAACCGGTGCAGCTCCTGCGACGCGGTCCGGGCGGCCGCGAACCGCTCGCGGTGATGGTCGGCGAAACGATGTTCGCGCTGCGCCTGCTCGAGGCGCAGTGCGTCGAAGTCGAGGTCGAGGGCCAACCGGCGCCGGCGAGCGCCACGCCACGATGAGCCACGCACTCAATTCGCCCTATCACGCGCCGGCCTGGAGCGTGGCGCTGGTCGGCAATCCGAATTGCGGCAAGACGGCGCTCTTCAACCTGCTGACGGGTGCGCGCCAGAAGGTCGCCAACTACGCCGGCGTCACGGTCGAGCGCAAGGTCGGCACGCTGCGCCTGGCCAATGGCCAGACCGTCTCGGTGGTCGACCTGCCCGGCGCATACAGCCTGACGCCGGCGACACCCGACGAGCAGATCACGCTCGAGGTGATCGAAGGACGCCGCCACGGCGAGGCCGCGCCCGACGCCATCGTCGCGGTCGTCGATGCGACCAACCTGCGCATGAACCTGCGTCTGGTCCTCGAGCTGACGCGGCTCGGCCGGCCCCTGATGGTCGCGCTCAACATGGCCGACGTGGCGCGCTCGCAGGGCCTCGCGATCGACGTCGAGCGGCTCTCGGCCGAGCTCGGCTGCCCGGTCGTCGAGACGGTCGCCGTCAAGCACGACGGCCACGCCGGCCTGCTCGCGCTGCTGCAAAGCCAGCTCGGCGACGTGCTGCCAGCGGCGGCGGTCGAGGCCAGCGTGCCGGAGGCGCGGTCGTCGGCCGACCTGCAGACCGAGGTGCGCCGCATCATGGCGCTGGTCGCGCCGAAGGCCGCGCAGTTCCAGCGCTTCCAGCATCGCATCGATGCGGTCGTGATGCACCCAGTCTGGGGCCTCGCGCTGCTCGCCGTTGTCCTGTTCCTGATGTTCCAGGCCGTCTTCTCGTGGGCCGCGGTGCCGATGGACGCGATCAAGGAAGCGATGGCCGGCCTCGGCGAGTGGACGACCGCGCACATGGCCGAGGGTCCGCTGCGCAGCCTGCTGGTCGACGGTGTGATCGCCGGCGCCGGCAGCGTGATCGTCTTCCTGCCGCAGATCCTGATCCTGTTCTTCTTCATCCTGCTGCTCGAGGACTCCGGCTACCTGCCGCGCGCCGCGTTCCTGCTCGACAACCTGATGGGCAAGGTCGGTCTGTCGGGCCGCGCCTTCATCCCGCTGCTGTCGAGCTTCGCCTGTGCGATCCCGGGGATCATGGCGACGCGCACGATCGCGAACTGGAAGGACCGGCTCGCGACGATCATGGTCGCGCCGCTGATGACCTGTTCGGCGCGCCTGCCGGTCTATGCACTGCTGATCGGCGCCTTCGTGCCGGAGCGCAGCATCGGCGGCTTCAACCTGCGCGGGCTGACCTTGTTCGGCCTCTACATCGCCGGCGTGGTCTCGGCGATGGCAGTCGCGTGGGTCTTCAAGCGGGTCTGGATCAAGAGCCGCTACCAGCCGCTGATGCTCGAGCTCCCGCCGTACCGGCTGCCCGGCTTGCGCAATCTCGTGATCGGGCTGTGGGAGCGCGCGCGCATCTTCATGCGCCGCGTCGGCGGCATCATCTTCGCGTTGATGGTGCTGCTGTGGTTCCTCTCGAGCTACCCCGCGCCGCCGCCCGATGCCACCGGGCCGGCGATCCAGTACAGCATCGCCGGCTGGCTCGGCCAGGCACTGCAACACGTGTTCGCGCCGATCGGCTTCAACTGGCAGATCTCGATTGCGCTGGTGCCCGGTCTGGCCGCGCGCGAGGTCGCAGTCGGCGCGCTCGGCACGGTCTATTCGATGTCGGCTGCCGGCGATGCGGTCGCCGATGCGCTATCGCCGGTCATTGCCCAGGGCTGGTCGCTCGCGACCGCCTATTCGCTGCTCGCCTGGTACGTGTTCGCACCGCAATGCATGTCGACGCTCGCGATCGTCAAGCGCGAGACCAACTCATGGCGCTATCCGCTGCTGATGGCGGCGTATCTTTTCGTGCTCGCCTACGTCGCGGCTTTCGCGACGTACCGAATCACGCTGTGGCTCGGAGGCTGATGTGATGCTGATCCAGACCCTCATCGTCGCGGCGCTCGTGCTCGGCTGCGCGGTCTACGCGAGCTGGACCCTGATGCCATCCGGCCTGCGGCGCCGGCTCGCGCAGCACCTGCTGCAGGTGCGCTGGCCGTCCGCCGTGGCCCAACGCCTGCGCCGCCATGCGCAGGCGGCAAGCGGTTGCGGCTGCGATGGCTGCGACCACGCGACCAAGCCGGCCGACCCGGCGCAGCCACAGCCGATCCGCCTGCACCGCCGCATCGCCCCGTAAGCCTCTGTCGCCGACGCGCTAGCGCGCCGGCAGACCCATCGAACGATCGCCGAGCCCCATCGGCAACGGAAAGTGGATCGTTTCGGCGACGCCGGGCAGGTGTCGAACCGACACCGCGCCGAGCGCGCGCAGGCGCTCGATCACCTGCTGAACCAGGATCTCGGGCGCCGATGCGCCCGCCGTCAGTCCGACCCGCCGCTTGCCCTCGAACCAGCTCGCCTGCAGATCGTCGGGCGCATCCACCATGTAGGCGTCGGTGCCGAGCCGCTGCGCGACCTCGCGCAGGCGGTTGCTGTTCGAACTGGTCGGGCTGCCGACGACGATCACCACGTCGACCCCGGGCGCTAGCACCTTGACGGCGTCCTGGCGGTTCTGCGTCGCATAGCAGATGTCCTGCTGCTTCGGCTCGCGCACCTTCGGAAAACGCCGCTTGACCGCCGCAAGGATCTGCGCCGCATCGTCGACCGACAGCGTGGTCTGTGTGACGACCGCCAGGCGATCCTGCTGGGCCACCTGCAGCCGTTCGACGTCGTCGACGTCCTCGACCAGGTAGATGCCCTCGGCGAGCTGCCCCATCGTGCCCTCGACCTCAGGGTGGCCCTTGTGGCCGATCATGATGAAGTCGTAGCCTTCCTTGTGCAGCTTCGCGACCTCGACATGGACCTTGGTGACGAGCGGACAGGTCGCGTCGAAGACGCTGAAGCCGCGTGCCGCGGCCTCCTTGCGGACCGCCTGCGAAACGCCGTGAGCGCTGAAGACGAGCGTCGCGCCGGGCGGCACGTCGGCCAGGTCCTCGATGAAGATCGCGCCCTTCGCCTTCAGGTCGTTGACGACGTAAGTGTTGTGGACGATCTCATGGCGCACGTAGATCGGCGCGCCGAACTTCGTCAGCGCACGCTCGACGATCTCGATCGCGCGGTCGACGCCGGCGCAGAAGCCGCGCGGCTCCGCCAGCACGATCTCCTCGAGGGCGCCGCGGTTCGCCTGATCCATCACAGCACCCCGATCAGCTGCACCTCGAACGTCACCGGCTGGCCGGCGAGCGGGTGGTTGAAGTCGATCATCAAGGACTCAGCATCCGCTTCGCGCACGACGCCGGCACACATGCCTTGCTCTTTCGGCAAGGGGAACTGGACCACGTCGCCGACGGCGTAGTCCGCGTCGCTGTCACCGTGCCGTTCGAGCAGCGCACGACTGACCCGCTGCAGCAGCGCCGGATTGCGCTCCCCGAACGCCACCCCCGGCTCGAGCCGGAACGACCGGTGCGTGCCCTCGGGCAGACCGAGCAGGTGCGCTTCGACGCCCGGCACCAGCTCGCCGCTGCCGATCGACAGCGTGGCCGGCTTGTCGTCGAACGTGCTGATGATGTCGGCACCGTCGGCTCCGGCGAGGCGGTAATGGAGCGTCAGAAAGGAGCCGGGTCGCACAAAAGGAGTCGTCATTCGGAGGGGCCCGTCGGATCGCTGCGCGCGGCGAAACTCGAGCCGCCGCTGGATGGCAGCGATTTTACGAGTCAGCACCCGCGCGGTTCGTCCGCCGTCGCCATGGCCCTGAAGGACCTACCGCCCGACGCACGCCCACGCGAGAAGCTGCTCGCGCTCGGCCCCGCGGCGCTCGCCGATGTCGAGCTTGTCGCGCTGCTGTTGCGCACCGGCCGGCCCGGTGTCTCGGTGCTGCAGTTCGCCCAGGCCCTGCTCGACGAGTTCAGCGGGCTGACCGGCCTGCTGCACGCGGGCGCGGCCGAGCTCGGCCGGATGAAGGGCCTCGGTCCGGCCAAGCGCGCCGAGATCGCGGCGATCATGGAACTGGCGCGCCGCTCGCTCGCCGAGGCGCTGAGAGAGCGACCGGTCTTCGACGCACCGGCGAAGGTCAAGGATTACCTTCGGCTGCAGATCGGCAGCCGGCCGCACGAAGTCTTCGCGGTGGTGTTCCTCGATGCGCAGAACCGCCTGCTGACGTTGGAAGAGTTGTTCCGGGGCTCGTTGACGCAGACCAGTGTGTACCCGCGCGACGTGGTCAAGCGCGCGCTCGACCTGCACGCGGCTGCGGTGATCCTCGCGCACAACCACCCGTCCGGGGTCTGCGAGCCGTCGCGTGCCGACGAGCACCTGACGACGACCTTGAAGAACGCGCTCGCGCTGGTCGACATCCGCGTGCTCGATCACCTGATCGTCGGCCGCTCTGAGGTCGTCTCGTTCGCCGAACGGGGACTTCTATAGTCGGGGCATGCCGAGTTCGAGACAGCGAGCAGCAACGAAGCCGCCCACGCGAGCCAATGGCCTCGACGGCCTCGCCGCGCTGAAGCGTGCGATGCAACAGGCGCAGCGCGATGCCGAGCGTGAAACCGCACACGAGCGTGCAGCGGCTGCTGCCGTTCGCCTCGAGCGCGACCTGTTCGCTGCGACGGTGGGCCAAGTGGTGCCGCTGCGCCGGACGGTGGTCCCGCTGCCGCTTCGACCGCGGCCGCCGGCGCTGCCGATGCAGCGCGCCCGCGACGAGGCGGCGGTGCTGGTCGAGTCGATCTCCGACGAATTCGATGTCGAGTCGCTGCTCGAGACCGACGACATGCTGTCGTTCCGCCGGCGCGACATCGGACCCGAAGTCGTCCGCAAGCTTCGGCGCGGTGTCTGGGCGCTGCAGGGCGAGCTCGACTTGCACGGCCTGCGGCGCGACGAGGCGCGCGAGCGCGTCGCCGCCTTCCTGCGCGACGCCGCCCGCAACGGACTGCGCTGCGTGCGCATCGTCCATGGCAAGGGCAACGGTTCGCCCGGTCGCGAGCCGGTGCTGAAGGCCAAGGTGCGCAGCTGGCTCGTGCAGCGCGCCGAGGTGCTCGCCTTCACGCAGGCGCGTGCGTCCGAAGGCGGGCATGGGGCGCTGGTCGTGCTGCTGCGTCCGACCCCCGGCGCCTCGAAGCGCGGACAGACTGCGCTGCGGCCCTAGCGCTTTGCCGTCGAGGCCGGCGGCAGGAAGAGCGCCTGCAGGTCGTTGAGGAAATCGAGACCCTTCGCGGTCGGCCATGCGCGACTCAGATCGCGCTCCAGCAAACGGCGGCGCTCCGCGTCGGCCATCGCTCCTTCGACCGCGCCGATCGACAGGCCGGTGCGCTCGACGAAGCGCGACAGCTCGAAGCCTTCGCGCAGGCGCAACGCGTTGAGCATGAACTCGAACGCCAGTTCGTCACGCGCGACCTCGACGTCCTGCGCCAACGCCGAGCCTTTTAACGCCTCGATCATGTAGCGCGAAGGATCGCGAAAGCGCGTCTGCCGCACGATCCGGTGCGGAAACGTCAGCTTGCCGTGCGCGCCGGCGCCAATGCCGAGGTAGTCACCGAACTGCCAGTAGTTGAGGTTGTGCAGACAGCGATGGCCGGGTCGTGCGTAGGCGGAAACTTCATAGCGATCAAGGCCCCTGTCTCCAGTCCGCTGCACGACGTGATCGAGCATCTCGGCCGACAGGTCGTCGTGCGGCAGCACAGGCGGATGCTTCGCGAACAGGGTGTTGGACTCGATCGTCAGGTGGTAGGCCGAGAGATGCGGCGGCTCATAGGCCAGCGCGGCGTCGAGGTCGGCTGCCCACTCGGCCAGCGTCTGTCCCGGCAGCGCATACATCAGGTCGATGTTGAACGTGTCGAATGCCGCGGCGGCCTCCGCGACAGCGGCATGCGCCTGTGCCGCGTCGTGAACGCGGCCGATCGCGCGCAGCTTCGTGTCATCGAAGCTTTGCACACCGATCGACAACCGGGTCACGCCGGCCGCGCGAAACGCGCGGAACCGATCGCGCTCGAAGGTGCCCGGATTCGCTTCGAGCGTGATCTCGCAGCCGGCTTCGAGCGGCAGCCGCGCGCGGATGTCGGCCAGCAACCGATCGATCGATTCGGGTGTGAAGAGGCTCGGCGTGCCGCCACCGATGAAGATGCTGTGGATGCGCCGGCCCCAGACGAACGGCAGCGAGGCTTCGAGGTCGGCGCGCAGCGCGTCCAGGTACCGGGACTCGGGCAATGCGTCCACGCCGGCTTCGGGTGAAGTCGGCCGCCACTCATGCGAATTGAAGTCGCAATAAGGGCACTTCTTCAGGCACCACGGCAGGTGCACGTACAGCGCCAGTGGCGGCAGCGCGGCGAACGACAGGGTCCCCGGTCGGGTATAGCGCGCGAGGCGCTCCGCGCTGCCTTCGCGCGGCACCGCGTCCGCGCGCGGCCCCGCCACTCGGATCTCAGCCAAGGTGCCAGACTTCGCGCATCAGGGCCAGCATGCTGCCTGCGGCAATCGCCCGGTGGCTGTGTTGGTTCTTGGCGCCGGTGCTGAGCGTCGCGACCGTGCGGCCGAGCGCCGGGATGTGCATCAGCGGGTCGTAGCCGAAGCCGCCCGCTCCTTGCGGCGCGCCGAGGATCTCGCCGTGCCAGCGCCCGGTCGCGACCAACGGTTCAGGGTCGTCGACCGCTCGGACCGCGACCAACGTACTGACGTAGCGCGCGCGCCGGTCGGTGACGCCGGCGAGGCGTTCGAGCAGCAGCCGGTTGTTCGCATCGTCCTGCGCTCGGCGGTGCGCTTCCCGGTCGCTGAGCGCAGGGCGGGACCAGTCGGCGAACACCGCGGAGCGGACGCCGGGGCCGCCCTCGAGCGCGTCGACGCACAAGCCGGAATCGTCGGCGATCGCGGCACCGCCCGTGCGCTGCGCCGCATGCCGCGCCTTCGCGAGTGCGTTCTCGAGAAAGGTCGCGTGAGGCTCCTCGGCCTCGTCGATGCCGAGCGTGTTCTGCGCAACGAGTTCGAGCCCGAGCGGGGTGAACAGCACGCCGAGCTCGGCGAGCTTCTTCGCGTTGTTGGAGGCCAGGACCAGCCGCATCGTCAGGCGTCGAGCGCGCTCCGCTGCGCGGCGACGAGCTCGCGGATGCCCTTGCCGGCGAGTCCGAGCAGGCCTTCCATCTCGGCCTGCGAGAAGGCAGCGCCTTCGGCCGTGCCCTGCAGCTCGACGAAGCCGCCGGCGCCGGTCATCACGACGTTCATGTCGGTGTCGCAGGCCGAGTCCTCGTTGTAGTCGAGGTCGAGCAGCAGATGCCCCTTCACCACGCCGACCGAAATCGCGGCAACGAAGTCGCGGATCGGTGTGGTGCTCAGTTTGCCGTTGGCGATCAGCCACGACACCGCGTCATGGGCCGCGACGAACGCGCCGGTGATCGACGCAGTGCGCGTCCCGCCGTCGGCCTGGATCACGTCGCAGTCGAGCGAGATCGTGCGTTCGCCGAGCGCGCGCAAGTCGAACACGCAGCGCAGCGAGCGGCCGATCAGGCGCTGGATCTCCTGCGTGCGGCCGCTCTGCTTGCCACGCGCCGCCTCGCGGTCGCCGCGCGTGTGGGTGGCGCGCGGCAGCATGCCGTATTCGGCGGTGACCCAGCCTTCGCCGCTGCCGCGCTTGTGCGGCGGCACCTTCTCCTCGACCGATGCGGTGCAGAGCACCTGGGTGTCGCCGAAAGCGACGAGCACCGAGCCCTCGGCGTAGCGGGTGTAGCGGCGGGTGATCGAGACCGGCCGGAGCGCGTCGGCAGCGCGGCCTTGTGAGCGTTGGAATGTCATCGCTCTATTGTCCACGGCACCGCAAGGTGCCTGCGCGGCAGCTTTCGCGAACCGCGCGCCGTCTTCTCATTTGGAATCGGTGCGCTGAGGCGAGGGCGCCTGAGCGGCGCTCGCCGTCAGGATTTCTTGTGCTGCGACGAGCGCTTGATCGCTTCGTTGATTTCCTTGATCGAGCGCTCGATCTCGGCATCGTCGAGCTCGTCCGGCGGCTCGGCGCCGAGCGCGCTGGCCTGGATCGTCGACGCGAAGACCGCTTCGCCGAGCGACTGCGTCGAGATCGCGCTGGTCCGGTCGCCGTCCTCGGCGCCTTCCCACTCGACCGCGAGCAGCGAGACGTTGTCGCACTTCGCGCCGCCGTTGCGCAGCGCCTGCTCGACCAGTTCAGGCACCGAATCGGAGATCGCCTGGACCGCGAGCTGATCGACGATCACGGCGTCGCTGACCGTTCCCCACAGGCCGTCGGAGCAGAGCAGCAGGCGATCGGCCTTCTGCATCAGCAGCGGGCCGACCGTGTCGACCACCGGCTTGCCGGGACTGCCGAGGCAGGTGAAGAGCACGTTGCGATTGAACTTGTCGCCCATCGGCACGACTTGGCTCATCGTCTGCTGCAGTTCGGAGTACGAATGGTCGCGGGTGCGGGCGACGAGCTTGTCGCCGCGCACGAGGTAGAGCCGCGAATCGCCGCAGTGCGCCCAGTACGCTGCGTTGCCTTGCAGCAGGCAGGCGACGATCGTGGTGCGCGGCGTGTCGACAAGACCCTTCTGGGTCGCGTAACGCAGCAGCTGATGGTGCCCCGCCATGATCGCGTCCTGCAGGAAGCGCAGCGGATCGGCGAGGGTCGGCTTGCATTCGCGCTGGAACATTGCCGCCAGCGTCTGCAACGCGAGCTGCGAAGCGACCTCGCCTTCCGGATGGCCGCCCATGCCGTCGGCCAGCGCGAACAAGCCGGCATCGCGGGTGTAGCAATAGCCCATGCGGTCTTCGTTCTTCTCGCGACCGCCTTTGCGGCTGATCTGGTAGACGGAAAAACGCATCGCAGCGACGCCTCAGAGAACCGGCAGGCCGGACGAGCGAAAGCCGAACGAAGCGGCGGGTACGACGATGAACATGCGGACGCCGAGGCTCAGGCCTTGGCGCTGGTCGTGAGATTCTCGAGCTGCAGCTTCAGCCGTTCGCTGAAGCTGAGCTTGGTGTACTGGCGCTCGGTCTCGCGCGACAGTTCCTTCTGCAGCGCGAAGACGCTCTGCGGCCGCGACAACGGATCGAGCGACATGCACCACTCGGTGACTTCGATCAGGTTGTCGGAATAGACATTGCGCAGCCGTGAAAGGCTCAGCGCGAGGCGGTCCTTCTCGATCCGCTGCGGCGCATCGTTGGGCGGATAGCCCTGCATGCAGGCGTAGATGCAGGCACCGATCGCGTAGATGTCGGTCCACGGGCCGAGCGTGCCGTCGCGCCGGTACATCTCGGGCGCGGCGAAGCCCGGCGTGTACATCGGCCGGATGAAGTTGCCTTCCTTCGACAGCACTTCGCGGGCCGCGCCGAAGTCGAGCAGCACCGCCTTGTTCTCATTGGTGATGAAGATGTTCGCGGGCTTGATGTCGAGGTGCAGCATCTTGTGCTGGTGCACGATGCGCAAGCCGCGCAGGATCTCGTCGAACAGCGAGCGGATCGTCGACTCGCGGAACACCTTGTCGCGCTTCAGGTCGCGAGCCGTGACGATGAAGTCCTGCAAGGTGTCGCCCTGCAGATAGTTCATCACCATGTAGACGGTCTCGTTCTCGCGGAAGAAATTCAGCACCGAGACGACGCTGGTGTGCGAAATCTGCGCGAGCGAACGGCCTTCCTCGAAGAAGCTCTTCAAGCCGAGCCGGTAGAGCGGCTGCTTTTCGGGCTTGACGCGCGGGGTCAGTTCACCCGGCGAGCGCTCGGCGAGCGATGACGGGAGGTACTCTTTCAACGCGACCAGATGGCGCTCGGAGTCCTCGCAGAGGTAGACCACGCCGAACCCGCCCGCCGCCAGTTTTTTGATGACCTGGTAGCCGCCCACCACCGTGCCCGAAGGCAGTGGAGCGGGTTTCGGCTTTGACATAATCTGGTTTTCTACGGGGCGTATGAGCGCATGGCAGTTTACAGCATGACCGGCTATGCAAGCGCCACGGCAGGGGCCGTCGAGACACCTGTCACGCAGATACATTCAGTCACCGATGCCCCTCCAACGCGACCCGCGGGCGGTGGCAATGTCAACGTCGAACTGCGTTCCGTCAACGGCCGATTCCTCGACCTCGTTTTCCGCCTCCCCGACGAATTTCGCTCGCTTGAACCGGCGCTGCGCGAGCAGCTGACCAAGACGTTCCGGCGCGGCAAGATCGAGTTGCGCGTCAACACGCGGAGCAGCGCCGACAGCGCATGGCCGCAGCCGCAGACCGAGCAGTTGAATCGTCTGACGCGGCTCGAGAGCACGGTCCAGGGCTGGTTCCCGAACGCACAGAGCCTGTCGGTGCACGAAGTCCTGCAGTGGTGCAAGGGTGCCGCGCCGGCCGAGAAGCTCGACGAGATGGCGCTCGATGCCGGGCGCCGCTGCATCGCCGGCCTGCGCGAGTCGCGGGCACGCGAGGGCAAGCGGCTCGTCGCCGTGCTGCTCGAGCGGATCGACCATCTGCGCCGGCTGGCCGATCAGGCCGAGCCGCTGGTGCCGGCAACCGTCAAGCGCCAGCAGCAGCGCTTCCTCGAACGCTGGCAGGAAGCGCTGGCGCAAACCGGCGCGGCGGAAACGATCGCTCGCGAAGCATTGCAGGAACGCGCGCTCAATGAAGCGGCGGCCTACGCCATCCGGATCGATGTCGCCGAGGAACTGGCGCGGCTGCGGTCCCATCTCGACGAAGCGGCCCGCCTCCTCGCCGCCGGCGGTGAGGTCGGCAAGCGGCTCGACTTCCTGATCCAGGAACTGCTGCGCGAGGCCAACACGCTCGGGTCGAAGGCGGCGACGCTCGAGCTGACGAACATCTCGGTCGAGATGAAGGTCGCGATCGAGCAACTGCGCGAGCAGGTGCAGAACATCGAATAAATTCGCCTTCTCGCTCATGGACTACCCGGGAAATCTCTTTGCCGTCGCCGCCCCGAGCGGCACCGGCAAGTCGAGCCTCGTGAAGGCACTGCTCGAGCTCGATTCGCACCTCGTCGTCTCGATCTCGCACACGACGCGCCCGCCGCGCGGCCAGGAACAGGACGGCCGCGAGTACCACTTCATCGACGAGGCGACCTTCCAATCGATGGTCGAGGCCGGCGATTTCGTCGAGTGGGCCGAGGTCCACGGCAACCTGTACGGCACGTCGAAGGCGGCGATCGCCGACCGCATCACCGGGGGCCAGGATGTCGTGCTGGAGATCGACTGCCAGGGCGCGCTGCAGATCAAGCGCCTGTTTCCGAACGCGGTGCTGATCTTCCTGTTGCCGCCCAGCTGGGACGAGCTGCTGCAGCGGCTGCAGCGGCGCGGCGAAGATGCGACCGAGGTGATCGCCCGCCGAATGGCCGATGCGCGCGTCGAGGTCGCGCAGGCCCGGCACTTCGACTTCGTTATAATCAATGCGCTGTTCGAAACGGCGCTCTTCGACTTGAAGGCGATCGTTCACTCCCAGCGTCTCCGATACGCTGCACTGAAGCGAAGCAAACCGGCCGTGTTTGACGCCCTCCAGTTGCGATAGACGCTCTCACCTCACCGACCGGACAATCGCCCATGGCCCGCATCACCGTCGAAGACTGTCTCGTCAAGATCCCGAACCGCTTCCAGCTCGTGCTCGCCGCGACTTATCGCGCGCGCATGCTGAGCCAGGGCCACGCCCCGAAGATCGAGACCAAGAACAAGCCCGGTGTCACCGCGTTGCGCGAAATCGCCGCCGGCGAAATCGGCCTCGAGATGCTGCGCAAGGTTCCGGTCTGACCGACTGAATAGCGGTCCGGCCAGACCGCTCGCCCCCCTGCGGGGATACCCGGCCCGCCTTCTCCGGCGGGCGATCCGCGCTAAATTCGGGCCATGGCCGTGCGTACCCCGAGTGTGTTGCGCGACCCGCGTCCCGGGTCGGGTAAGCGCTCGACAACACCGCCCGCCGCCCCCGCGAACGACGCCGCCGCCGCCTCGTTCGCCACATTGACGGCGAAGCTCGACTACCTCGACGCCGCCGACATCCGGCGCGTTCGCGACGCCTACCGGTTCGCCGACGAAGCCCATCTCGGCCAGTTCCGCGCGAGCGGCGAGCCGTACATCACGCACCCGATCGCGGTCGCCGGCCTGTGCGCCGAATGGAAGCTCGATGCGCAGGCGATCATGGCCGCGCTGATGCACGACGCGATGGAGGATTGCGGCATTCCGAAGGCCGAGCTGATCGAGCGCTTCGGGGCCCCGACGGCCGACCTCGTCGACGGATTGACGAAGCTCGACAAGCTGCGCTTCTCGACCCGCGAGGAATCGCAGGCCGAGTCGTTCCGCAAGATGCTGCTGGCGATGGCGCGCGACGTGCGCGTGATCCTGATCAAGCTCGCCGACCGGCTGCACAACATGCGCACGATGGAGGCGGTGGCGCCGGCCAAGCGCACCCGCGTCGCCGGCGAGACGCTCGAGATCTATGCGCCGATCGCGCATCGGCTCGGTCTGAACCAGACGTACCGCGAACTGCAGGAGCTGTCGTTCCAGCACCTCCAGCCGTGGCGCCATTCGGCGCTGTCGAAAGCGGTCCAGAAGGCACGCGGCTACCGGCGCGACATCGTCGATCGGATCCAGCGCGACGTCGAGAAGTCGTTTGCGCAGTCGCATCTTCCCGCGCAGGTGTTCGGCCGCGAAAAGACGCTCTATTCGATCTACCGCAAGATGCGCGAGAAGCACCTGACGTTCGCTCAGGTCAACGACATCTTCGGATTTCGGATCGTCGTCGCGACCCTGCCCGAGTGCTATCTCGCGATGGGCGTGCTGCATCAGCTCTACAAGCCGCTGCCCGGCCGCTTCAAGGACTACATCGCGATCCCGAAGGGCAACGGCTACCAGTCGCTGCACACCACCTTGGTCAGCCCGCTCGGCACCGCGGTCGAGTTCCAGATCCGTACCGAGCCGATGCACGCGGTCGCCGAGAAGGGCATTGCGGCCCACTGGATCTACAAGACGCACGGCGCCGGGTCCGGGCAGGCCCAGGACGCACAGCGCCTCGGCGCGATGTGGCTGCAGTCGCTGATCGACATCCAGGACGAGACGCGCGACGCCAACGAGTTTCTCGAGCACGTCAAGATCGATCTGTTCCCGGATGCGGTCTACGTGTTCACGCCGAAGTCGAAGATCCTCGCGCTGCCGCGCGGCGCGACGGCGGTCGACTTCGCCTACGCGATCCACTCCGACGTAGGCGACCACTGCGTCGCGGCCAAGGTCAACGGCGAACCGGTTGCGCTGCGCACTGAATTGCGCAGCGGCGATGTGGTCGAGGTCGTCAGCGCACCGGGTGCGCGGCCGAATCCGGCCTGGCTGAACTTCGTCCGCACCGGTCGCGCGCGCTCGAAGATCCGGCATTACCTGAAGAACATGGAGCAGGAGGAGTCGCAGGATCTCGGCGAGAAGATGCTGGCCCAGGCGCTGCGCGCCGAGGGCCTCGTGCTGCCCGGCGACACCGCAGAGGACGCGGTGCTGTGGCAGCACCTGACGCGCTGGAGCGGCAACAAGAGCCGGCACGATCTCTTCACCGACATCGGCCTCGGCCGCAAGATCGCGACCATCGTCGCGACCCGCCTGGCCCGTTTGATGGCCGAGCGCGGCTCGCGTCCCGATCCGCTGACCTTGACGATGGGCCGCTATGCGGTCGACGATCTGGCGCCGTCGCAAGGCATCGTGCTGATCGACGGCAGCGAGGGCGCCTCGTTGCAGCTCGCACCCTGCTGCCGGCCGATCCCGGGCGATCCGCTGGTCGGCAACCTGGGTCGCGGCGAAGGACTGACGGTGCACACCGTCGAATGCAGCGTCGGCAAGCGCCTGTTCGAACGCGACAGCGAGCGCTGGATGGGCGTCGAGTGGGCCGAGCAGCCGACCCGGTCGTTCGAGACCGCGGTGTCGCTGCTCGTCACCAACGGCAAGGGCGTGCTGGCCCAGGTCGCTTCGGCGGTGAGCCACGCCGAGGCCGACATCACGCACATCGACATGGGTCACGAGCGCGCCTCGGAGACGACCGAGCTGCGCCTGCTCGTCAGCGTGCGCGACCGCCTGCACCTCGCCGAGGTGATGCGGATGCTGAGGCGCTCGCCGGCGGTCCTGAAGGTGGCGCGGGTCAAGCCTTGATTCCGGCCGCAAGCCGGGATCAAGGCTTTCACCTGCAACCACCGCTCCCCCCGAGCCTCCTCCAAGAGGGCTCCATCGGGTGCAACGAGCCGGCCTGATGGCCGGCGCTAAATCGGTGAGGGATACCGAACGTCGACGACCTCGATCGTTTCGAGCCCTCCCGGCGTCGCTACTTGAAGCTCGTCGCCGACCCGCGCCTTCAGCAGCGCTCGCGCGATCGGCGAGACCCAGCTGACCTCGCCGCGCCCGGTCTGCGCCTCGTCGACGCCCTTGATCGTGATCGTGCGCTCTTCGTCGCGCTGGTTGACATAGCGCACGGTGGCGCCGAAGAACACCTGGTCGCGGCCATGGTGCAGCGACGGGTCGACGACCTCGGCGATGTCGAGGCGCTTGGTCAGAAAGCGGATCCGGCGATCGATCTCGCGCAGGCGCTTCTTGCCGTAGATGTAGTCGCCGTTCTCGGAGCGGTCGCCGTTCTTCGCGGCCCACGACACGGCATCGACGACCTTCGGACGCTCGTCGTCGAGCAGGCCCATCAGCTCTTCGCGCAGCGCCTTGTAGCCGGCCGGCGTGAGGTAGTTGCGCACACCCTGCGGCAACGCCGGCGCAGCGACCTCGTCGTCGCCCGGATCATCGACATCGCCATCGGGTTCGCGCGTGAACGCCTTGTTCATTGCAGGTTCGCCATCCACTCGGATCGAGTGTCCACCCGATTCTCGCGACGGCGGCAAGGCGTTGCCCGCGACGCGGAATTGGCGATGCTCACTGCACGCCCGATGCTCGTCGCGTCGCCACCGCGCGAGCGAGGCTCTGCAGCACGAGCGCAGTCTGCTCGAAGCCGAGGCACGCATCGGTGATCGAGACGCCATGCTTCGGGGCGACGCCACGCACGAGGTCCTGGCGGCCCTCGGCCAGGTGGCTCTCGATCATCACGCCGGTGATCCGCCGATCGCCGCGCCCGATCTGGCCGGCGACGTCTTCGGCGACCTCGACCTGGCGCCGATGGTTCTTGCTGCTGTTGCCGTGCGACACGTCGATCATCACCTGCTCGACCAGGCCGGCGGCGCGCAGTGCGCGGCAGGTGGCCTCGACATGCTCCGCGTCGAAATTGGGCCGCGCTCCACCACGCAGGATCACGTGGCAGTCGTCGTTGCCGCGCGTCTCGAAGATCGCGGCCATGCCCATCTTCGTCATCCCCATGAAGGCGTGCGGCGCACGCGCCGCGAGGATCGCGTCGGCCGCGACCTTGATGCTGCCGTCGGTCCCGTTCTTGAAGCCGACCGGGCAGCTCAGTCCCGACGCGAGCTGCCGATGGCTCTGGCTCTCGGTCGTGCGCGCGCCGATCGCGCCCCAGGCGATCAGGTCGGCGATGAACTGCGGGCTCAGGAGGTCGAGGAACTCGGTCCCGGTCGGCAGCCCGAGCATCGTCAGCTCGAGCAGCAGCCGGCGCGCGCGCTCGAGTCCGTCGTTGATCGCGAAGCTGCCGTCGAGATGCGGGTCGTTGATGTAGCCCTTCCAGCCGACCGTCGTGCGCGGCTTCTCGAAGTAGGTGCGCATCACGATCAGCAGGTCGCGCTGCAGCGCATCGGCCTCGTGCTTCAGGCGATGGCCGTACTCGATCGCCTGGTCGTGGTCGTGGATCGAGCACGGGCCGACGACGACGATCAACCGGTCGTCGCGCCCGTGCAGCACGTCGGCGATCGCGGCGCGGCTGCC
Source organism: Caldimonas sp. (assembly GCA_039922395.1). Classification (GTDB taxonomy): domain Bacteria; phylum Pseudomonadota; class Gammaproteobacteria; order Burkholderiales; family Burkholderiaceae_C; genus Schlegelella_A. The sequence continues at coordinate 1,347 of JBDSAB010000595.1, read as the reverse complement.
CTCGACGATCGCGAGGGTCTCGTCCTGCACCGGCACCCGCTCCTGCAGCAGCGCCGGCGTGATCAGCGGCCGCACCGCGCCGATCCGCACGTCGTCGATGCGCGTCGTATCGAGGGTGCTGTCACGCGCGCCGATCTCGCGGTCGTGCAAGGGGTCGTCGAGACGTGTCATCGGTTGTCGTTCCTTCGCTGTTCGCCCGCGCTGCTCGATCGGCCGGCGGACGCCGCGCCGCCGATACCGTGCGGCGGCGCGCGATTGTCGCCGCTCGCGGTCAGCCGCAGCGTCGCGCGCGATGGGCAAGAATCGACGCGCCATGAGCGATGCATCGAGCGGCTCAGCCGAGCTCGCGACGCCGAAACCCGGCCCCTGGGGGCCTCTCACACAGCCAACGTTCCGGATGCTGTGGGTCGTGTGGGCGACCGCCAACTCCTGCATGTGGATGAACGACGTCGCCGCGGCCTGGCTGATGACCTCGCTGTCCTCGTCGCCCGTGATGGTGGCGCTGGTCCAGTCGGCCTCGACCTTGCCGGTCTTCCTGCTCGGCCTGCCGAGCGGCGCGCTCGCCGACATTCTCGACCGCCGGCGCTATTTCATGGTCACGCAGATCTGGGTCGCCGCCGTCGCGCTGCTGATCTGCGCGGTGGTCAGCTTCGGCGCGATGACGGCGCCGCTGCTGCTCGCACTGACGTTTGCCAACGGCGTCGGCCTGGCAATGCGCTGGCCGGTCTTCGCGGCGATCGTGCCGGAGCTGGTGCCGAGAACGCAGCTGTCGGCCGCACTCGCGCTGAACGGCGTCGCGATGAACGCCTCGCGCATCGTCGGACCGATCCTCGCCGGCGCGATCATCGCGAGCCTCGGCAGCGCCTATGTCTTCGCCCTCAATGCGGTGCTCTCGGTGATTGCAGCGTTCATGATCAGCCGCTGGAAGCGCGAGCAGAAGGTCAGCGCGCTGCCCGGCGAGCGCTTCGTCGGCGCGATGCGAGTCGGCGCGCAGTACGTGCGCCAGTCGCGCGCGATGCATTCGATCCTGCTGCGCGTCACGCTGTTCTTCCTGCAGTCGACGGCACTGCTCGGCCTGCTGCCGCTTGTCGCGAAAGGCCTGCACGGCGGCGATGCCGCGACCTTCACGTTCCTGCTCGCGTCGATGGGCGCTGGCGCGATCGGTGCCGCGCTGTTCCTGACGCGCGTGCGCAGCGTGATGAGCAGCGATGCGCTGGTCGCCTACGGTGCGCTGGTCCAGGCCGGCGCGATGCTCGCGGTCAGCGTGGCGCCGAACCTGCTCGCCGCGATGCCGGCGATGGTCGTGGCCGGCGCCGCCTGGATCGCGGTCGCCAACTCGCTGACCGT
>JBDSAB010000594.1:0-6029 GCA_039922395.1 Caldimonas sp. | reverse complement strand
CGATCGAAACAACCTGCTTCGCGAGCAGCGCGAGCACCGCCGCTTGATAGCCGCAGCCGGTTCCGATCTCGAGCACGCGGCCGAGCGAGCCCGAGGCACGCGCGCCGGCCCCGCCCAGCATCAACTCGATCATGCGCGCCACGACCGAGGGCTTCGAGATCGTCTGCCCGTGGCCGATCGGCAGGCTGGTGTCTTCGTACGCCTGCGTGACGAGCGCGGCATCGACGAACAGATGGCGCGGCACGGTCGCCATCGCCTCGACGACCCGATTGTTGGTGACGCCCGCGCCACGCAGGCGCTGCGCCATGCGCCGGCGCACGTCGGCCGAGTCGAGCCCGAGGCCCGACGGCGCGTCCCGCCGCGACGCATCGGCGTGCGCGTGCGCGACCGGCTGCTGCGGCCGCAGCACTGCGCGCGCGGCGGCGGCGGTGGCCTGCAGCTTTGGCGCGGTGGTGAGCGCCGAGGCCGCGATCGGCACCAGCGGTGTGCGCGCGACCTTCACGCGCGAGCTCAGCGCATCGAGACGCAGCGGAAAATTCGAGGCGCGCTTGTCGCCCCCGCTCATTCGATGGCCTTCATGCCGAGGCCTTGCCGAGCCACTCGCGCCAGTCGGGCAGCGCGCCGTGCTCGGTCAGATCGACCTGCAGCGGCGTGATCGAAACCTGGCCGCCCGCGGTGGCATGAAAGTCGGTGCCTGGGCCGGCTTCGCGCGCGTCGCCGGCCGGGCCGATCCAGTACATCGTGTCGCCGCGCGGGCTGGTCTGCGCGATCAGCGGCTCGCTCGCGTGGCGGCGCCCGAGGCGCGTGACGACACGCGGCAGCGCATCGGCATCGGGCCGGTTCGGGATGTTGACGTTGAGCAGGAACGGCGAGCGCAACGGCGGGTGCTTCAGCACCTGCTCGATCACGCTGCGGGCGACGCGGGCGGCAGCGTCGAGATCACCCCAGCCTTTTTGCACTTGCGAGAACGCGATCGCCGGAATGCCGAACAGGTAACCTTCCATCGCCGCGGCAACCGTGCCCGAGTAGAGCGTGTCGTCGCCCATGTTGGCGCCGTTGTTGATGCCCGAGACGACCAGATCGGGGCGGTTCGGCAGCACCCCGGTGAGCGCCAAGTGAACGCAGTCGGACGGCGTGCCGTTGATGTACAGGAAGCCGTTGCTCGCGGTATGGACCGAGAGCGGGCGGCCCAGCGTCAGCGAGTTGGAAGTGCCGCTCGCGTTCTGCTCGGGCGCGACCACGTCGAGATCGCCAAGGCCTTCGCAGGCCTTCACGAGGGCCGCGAGGCCGGGGGCGAGATAGCCGTCGTCGTTGGCGATGAGGATGCGCATGCGTCGATTGTATGGACACGTCACGTCGGCGACGCGATGCACTCGACCCGCTGCGTATGATTCCGCGCAACGACCGCGCCCGCGGTCGTTGCCAACCCGAGGAGACACGATGAAAGCCTGGCTGTGCGAGAACCCGATCGGCGTCGAAGCCCTGACTTGGAAGGAACTGCCGACACCCGAACCGCAAGCCGGCGAGATTCGCGTCGCGATCCGCGCCGCGAGCCTGAACTTTCCCGACCTCCTGATCGTCCAGAACAAGTACCAGATGAAGCCGCCGCTGCCGTTCGTGCCGGGCTCCGAATACGCGGGCGTGATCGAAGCCGTCGGCGAAGGCGTGAAAGGGCTGAAGCCGGGCGACGCGGTCGCGGCATTCGGTGGCACCGGCGGCTTCGGCACGCACGCTTGCGTCGCTGCGGCTCTCGTGATGCCGTTGCCGCAAGGCTTCGCGTTCGACGACGCCAGCGCCTTCATCCTGACCTATGGCACCACCCACCACGCCCTGCTCGACCGCGGCGCATTGAAGGCCGACGAGACCCTGCTCGTGCTCGGTGCGGCCGGCGGCGTCGGCACCGCGGCGATCCAGATCGGGAAGGTCGCCGGTGCGCGCGTGATCGCCGCCGCGTCGAGCGACGAGAAGCTCGAGCTGTGCCGACAGATCGGTGCCGACGCGACGATCAACTACGCGAGCGGCAACCTGCGCGAGGAGCTGAAGGCGCTGACGAACGGGAAGGGCCCGGACGTCGTCTACGACCCGGTCGGCGGCGATATCGCCGAGCCGGTGTTCCGGTCGATCGCCTGGCGCGGCCGCTACCTCGTCGTCGGTTTCGCGCAGGGCACGATCCCGGCGCTGCCGTTGAACCTGGCCCTGCTGAAGGGCGCCTCGGTGGTCGGCGTCTTCTGGGGCGACTTCGCACGACGCGAGCCGAAGGCGAATGCCGAGGGTCTCGCCGAGCTGGCGCGCTGGTATGCGGAAGGCAAGGTCAAGCCGGTCATCGATCGGCGCCTGCCGATGGACCAGCTCATGCAGGCCTACGAGCTGATGGGCAGCCGCAAGGTGCGTGGCAAGCTGGTGATGACGAACGGGTGACGCGAGCGCCGTCCCCGTCAGTAGAGGCGGACCGCCCCGTCGAAATACCACGTGCGACGGATCTCGACCACGTCGAACTCGCGGGCCAATCCGGGCGGGAACGCCTGATACGGCAGCTGGCTCTGGACGATGCGCCGGATTGCCTCGTCGATTTCCGGCACGCCACTGGACAGCACGAACGTCACGCCTTCGACGGAGCCGTCATGGCGGATCGCGACGGTCACGACGGGATTCGTGTGCGGCGTCTTCGCCGCTTCGCGCACCATCTCGAACGTCATGTTGAGCTGGATCTTGCGGGCCCACGCCTCCGCGTACAGGACGAGCTCGGTGTTGGGGTCGGCGCGACCGAACAGCCGACCTCGCCGCGTCCCGCTCGACGACGACGGCAGCGTGTTGGGCGGACGGGTTGCCGCCGAGGCGGCTTCACGGCGGGCGGCTTCCTCGTCGAGCTGACGCCCCATCGCGCGACGCGCCGCATCGCGTCGGGCGTCGTCCTGACGGCGTTCAGCCTCGGCCGCGTTCCGTGCCGCGTCGCGCCGCGCAGCCTCCTGAGCGACGGCGTCCTGCCGGGCTGACTCGCGCTGCGCAGCCTCGCGGCGTTCGGCTTCCAACCGCGCCGTCTCGGCTTGTGCTGCCGCCTGACGGGCCGCCTCACGCAGCGCAGCTTCGCGACGTTCCGCTTCGAGTCGCGCCGTCTCTGTCCGCGCAATCTCTTGGCGAGCGGCCTCCTGAAGGGCCTCCTCCGTGCGGAGGGCCGCCTGACGCGCGGCTTGCTGACGCGCGACTTCGCGCTGAGTCTCTTCGCGCTCGGTTGCTTCCTTCTGAGCAGCCACTTGTCGCACGGCCTGTTGGCGCTCGGCTTCCAAGCGGGCGGATTCGATCTTCGCTGCTTCCTGTCGCGCCGCTTCCTGCTGCGCCTCCGTCGCCCGAGTGGCCAGCTGTCGCGCAGCCTCTTGGCGATCAGCTTCCAACCTCGTGGCTTCGAGTTGCGCCGCTTCTCGTCGCTCCAAGTCCTCCTTCGCCTCCGTCGAGCGAACGGCTTGCCGGCGGGCGGCCTCGCGGCGTTCAGCCTCCACACGGGCAGCCTCGATGCGCTCCGCTTCCAGTCGCGCCGCCTCACGCTGTGCCTCTTCGGTTCGCAGCGCCGCTTGACGCGCAGCTTCACGACGCTCGACCTCCGACCGCGCCGCTTCGACCTGTGCCGCTTCCTGACGCGCCGCATCCCGGAGCGCCTCCTCCTTGCGGATAGCCAACTGGCGACTCGCCTCCTGACGTTCGGCGTCCAGCTTGGCGGTCTCGATTCGCGCAGTCTCTTGGCGCAACGCCTCCTGTAGCGCGGTCTGCCTGCGGGTGGCCTCCTGCCGAGTCGCCTCCTGTCGTGCGGCCTCCTGTCGTTCAACGTCCTGTCGCGCACCTTCGAGCCGTTCAGTCTCCTGACGCTCTGTCTCTTGCTTCTCGGCCTCTTTGCGGATCGCGGCCTGTCGAGCAACCGCCTGACGTTCGGCCTCCAGTCGTGCGGCTTCATGTCGTGCCGCCTCCACACGCTCTGCCTCCAACCGCGTGGCGTCGACCTGCTCCTCCTTGCGCTGCGCTTCCTGCTTCGCGCGATCAGGCGGGGCCGGGTCGGCGAGCCGTTCTTGAATGCCCGGGTCGACTTGCCTCTCCGATTCTTCGGCGCTTTCGCGCCGCGCCGGCATCGGGTTCTCGGGGGTCGAGGCGGCAGATGCCGACGCGATGACGATGGCGGGTCGTGCCGGGGCGGGAGGGACAACCCAGGTGGACTCCGGCGATTGCTCGAGGGCGGTCGCCGGAGGCTCGAAGGTCGGAGACGGCAATCCTGAATCAGGTCGGCCTGCCTTCGATGACCTCTTTGCATCCGCTGCATCGGCGTCCGGAGCCGCAGCGGCGGACTGGGATGTGGGGCCTGTCGTCGAACTGTCTTCTGGCCGGGCTGCGACGACCCGTGGCGGAGCGGGCGAAGGCGGCCCGGATGGCACGGTGGCCGTCATTCCCGCCGCAGATCGCTCGGGGATGCTTCGACCGGGGTCGGCAGGCGTTCCCACCGGAGCAGTTGGGCCTGGCTCCGTTGCCGTGACGCGCGGCGGCACGAGCACCAGCGACAGTTCTGGCGCTTCGATGCGTCGGTCTTGCCAGGGAAAGCTGAGCCCTGGGAGGCCCGCGCCCTGCCCGCCAAAGGTCAGACCCAGCAGCAGGACGTGAACCAGCAGGGAGAGCAGCAGCGCAAGGGCCAGGCGGCGGCGCTCACCCACCATCATGGAACTCCGCTGCGGCGTGTCTTGTGACGGTCGGCGGTCTCGAGGGGCTCGGGCTGCTCTCGTTGAAGCGGGACTTGCAACCGCCGTCCCAGAACTCGAGTCGACTGGCTCGCCAAACCCCGCTTCGCCTCGCGTCGAGCACTTGAATCGGCACGCGGCGGATGCGGCGCGAGTCAGTCAGGCGAGTGGCAATAACCTGCGTGCCTTCGAGCGGTTGTACCGGCGATTCAGACCTGTTCGCTGCCGACCCGGTTGGTCTCGTGACGCGTTGCAGTGGGGTGGCTGATGGGACTCGAACCCACGACAACAGGAATCACAATCCTGGACTCTACCAACTGAGCTACAGCCACCGCTGAGCGGTCGAGTATAGCGGAGGCACCTCTCTCAGCGAGCTGCCGCGCGCCCTTGCGAAGCGCAGGAAACGCTAGCGCACCGCGCTCGCCGGCGCATCGGCGGCGACGGCCGCCGGCGCAGTGATCTGCACGTTGAAACGCTGGCGCAGCGCCGCATAGTAGGCCTGCGCTTCGGCATCGGCCCACGACTGCGCGTACTGGGCTTGGGCACGAGACGCATCGGCGGCAGTCGGATCGCGCCCACCGACTTTCAGGATCTTCGCGACCGCATAGCCCTCGCTGCCGAGGTCGACACCGACCACCGTCGGCAGGCTCCCGGTCGGTGCCTTCAACACGGCTTCGAGAAGCTCGCGCGGCAGCTCTTGCGCCTGGGCCCGCGAGACGGTCTTGGTCGCGCCGGGCAGCGCCGTCGCGGGTGCAGCGCGCAACGCGGCGAGACGATCGGTGCCGGCCTTGCGGGCCAGCGCTGCGGACTGCGTCGCGATCAGCTGGTCGCGCACCTTCGCCTTCACCTCGGCCAGCGGCAACTGGTGCGCGGCTTCATGCTTGACCACGCGCCCCGAAACCATCTGGCTCGGCCCGACCTCGATCGCCTCGGTGTTGCGCTTGTTCTTGACGGCGTCGTCGCCGAACAGCGCGTCGAGGAACTTCGGATTGGCAAGCGGGCCGGTCGCGTCGGGCGCCGGCGTCCGCTTGACGTTCTGCGCGGTCTTCAGGTCGAGCTTGTATCGATCGACCGCCGGCTTCAGGCTGTCCGGCTGCTCGTAGACCATGTTGGTGAACTCGACCGCCGCTTCCGAATAGCGGCGCTGCGCCAGCTGCGTTCGCACTTCCGCTTCGATCTCGGGCCGCACGGCTTCGAAGCTGCGCTTTTCGCCGCCGCGAGCGCCGGTCACCTGGATGATGTGGTAGCCGAAGTCGCTCTGCACGAGACCGCTCGTCTCGCCGGCCTTCAGCGCGAATGCCGCATCCTCGAACGGCT
>JBDSAB010000593.1:0-5644 GCA_039922395.1 Caldimonas sp. | reverse complement strand
AGCCGCGCTCGATCAGCCGCGAGACGACCTTCGATCGCGACCTGCACGCGGTGCGCGACCGCGCCGAGCTCGGGCGCATCTTCACCGAGCTCTGCGAGCAGCTGGCCGGCGATCTCGGCCGCAAGGGTTACGCCGGCAAGACGATCGGGATCAAACTGCGCTTCGACGACTTCAAGTCAGTGACGCGCGACCTGACCTTGCCGGCGCACACGCTGGACGCGCGCGACATCCGTCGGGCGGCCGGCGCCTGCCTGAAGCGGGTCGACCTGACGCGGCGCCTGCGGCTCCTCGGCGTACGCGCCGGCAGCCTGGCGACCCTGGCAGAACTGGTGGCGCCCCTGCCGGCTGCCCCCGAAGTCGAGCCCACCGGGCTCGAGCCCGCGGTCGACCCGGACGACAACGCCGGCCTGCCGCTCTTCGACGCCCTAGCGGATCGCTGAACGCAAGTCGCTCTCGTGCAAAGGATGCCTCGCCGGCACATGCCAGCGATCGGCGGTGTCGTAGCATCCCCGGCACTGCGGCGAACCGGATTCCCATGCCCGTCATCACCCACATCGAAGACCTGCGCGTGCTGGCGAAGCGGCGGGTGCCGCGGATGTTCTATGACTACGCGGACTCCGGCTCGTGGACCGAGAGCACCTACCGCGCGAACGAAGACGACTTCCGCGGCATCAAGCTGCGCCAGCGCGTCGCCGTGGACATGGACAACCGGACGCTGCGCACGAAGATGGTCGGCGTCGACACGATGATGCCGGTCGCGATCGCGCCGACCGGCCTGACCGGCATGCAGCACGCCGACGGCGAGATCCTTGCGGCACGCGCGGCCGAGAAGTTCGGCATCCCCTTCACGCTCAGCATGATGAGCATCTGCTCGATCGAGGACATCGCCGCCAACACGAAAGCGCCGTTCTGGTTCCAGCCCTACATGCTGCGCGACCGCGAATTCATGGCGCGCCTGATCGAGCGGGCGCGCGCAGCGCGCTGCAGCGCACTGGTCCTGACGCTCGACCTGCAGATCCTCGGACAGCGTCACAAGGATCTGAAGAACGGCCTGACCGCGCCGCCGAAGCCCACGCTCGCGAACCTGATCAACCTCGCGACCAAGCCGCGCTGGTGCCTCGGCATGCTCGGAACCAAGCGGCGCACGTTCGGCAACATCGTCGGGCACGCCAAGGATGTCGGCGACCCGTCGTCGCTCTTCGCATGGACCGCCCAGCAGTTCGACCCTACGCTGAGCTGGGCCGACGTCGAATGGGTCAAGAAGCTGTGGGGCGGCAAGCTGATCCTGAAGGGCATCCTCGACGTCGAAGATGCCCGGCGGGCAGTCGACAGCGGCGCGGACGCGCTGGTTGTCTCGAATCACGGCGGACGGCAGCTCGACGGCGCGCCATCCTCGATCCACGCGCTGCCGGCGATCGCCGAGGCCGTCGGCTCGAAGATCGAAGTCTGGATGGACGGCGGCATCCGATCTGGCCAGGACGTCCTGAAGGCATGGGCGCTCGGCGCCAGGGGTGTGCTGATCGGCCGCGCCTTTCTGTACGGGCTCGGCGCGATGGGCGAGCAGGGCGTGACCCGCTGCCTCGAGATCATCTACCGCGAGCTGGATCTGACGATGGCTTTTTGCGGGCACACCAACATTCAGAACGTCGACAGGAAGATACTGTTGCCCGGAACGTATTGATCGACACGGGCCCATCTCGCGGCACCACTGGAACGAGGCTTGCAATCACCCCGATGACACGCCGCTGCGTGTCGAAACCCGCGATGACGCTGGATCAGCTCCACGACCTCAAGCTCTGGCATCAGCGCCATCTGCGCGATCGCCCGGTCGAGAAGTATGTGTGGGATGCCGTCCTGACGCTCTGGCTGATCGGCTGGGTCGGCGGGCCGGTCGCGTTCCTGATTCATCAAGGATGGGCCGCGATCGCGGCGGTCGCACTGGCTTTCCTGCCGAGCGCCTACGTCGCGCTGCGCAAGGCGTTGCACCGCGCCCGCATCCTGCGCTGCGACTGGATTTCGACGCTGCATTGATCGCACCTGGCGGAGCCGGCATCGGCTCCCTCCCGGGTTCGAGTCCGAGCCCAGTGCTCGGCGCTCTCAGGCGACGCGTCGACAGACGCTAGACCTGACGACTGTCGAAGGTGTTGCACTGGTCGACGCTGCCGGTCTCGAGCCCGCGCCTGAACCATGTCACGCGCTGCTGGCTGCTGCCGTGCGTGAACGACTCCGGCACGATCGTTCCCTGCGACTTGCGCTGCAAGGTGTCGTCGCCGATCTGCGCGGCCGCATTCAGGGCCGCCTCGATGTCGCCCGGCTCGAGCCGCCATCCCTGCGCCTGCTGCGAGCGCTTGGCCCAGACGCCGGCCAGGCAGTCGGCCTGCAGTTCGACGCGCACGCTGAGCGCATTGCTCTGCGCCTCGCCGCCGCGCGATCGGGCGGCGTCGACCTTGTCCATCACGCCGAGCTGCTGCTGCACATGGTGGCCGACCTCGTGCGCAACGACGTAGGCCTGCGCGAACTGGCCCGGCGCGCCGAGCTTTTTCTCGAGCACGTTGTAGAACCGCAGGTCGATGTAGACCTTCTGGTCGTTCGGGCAATAGAACGGCCCCATCGCCGCCTGCCCCTGCCCGCAGGCCGTCGGCCAGCGGTCGCTGAAGAGCACAAGGCGCGGCGGCTGGTAGGTCCGCCCGGCTTGCTTGAAAACATCGGTCCAGACGACTTCGGTGCTTTTCAGCACCTGCGAGACGAAGCGGGCCTGCGCGTCGTCGGCGGGAGGTGCAGGCGCCGGCCCTTGAGGCGCGGTTTGCGCGGTCGGCGCCTCGCCGCCGCCCATCATGCCGAGCAACGTCAGCGGGTTGATGCCGAAGATCCAGCCGGCGATCACCGCCACCGCGACGGTGCCAAGACCGATCCCGCGTCCGCCGATGCCGAACCCACCGCCTCCGCCGCCGCGCATGCCGCGCACGTCTTCGACGTTGGAGCTTTCGTCCTGGCCGTCCATTCTCATCGCGTGTCTCCTCGACAAGGGCCTGGAAACGGCCGATGGGAGATGTTAGTCCCGACGCGTTTTCGCGGTCTGTCGGAGAAGGCCGCGCGGCGGCGCTTCCTGTCGTCGGACGTGCGCCCGATCCCGCTTGCGATCGGAGCGATTTCGCCGAGCGACTACGTCTTCGGCAGCGTCACGCCCTTCTGGCCCTGGTACTTGCCGCCACGGTCCTTGTAGCTGGTCTCGCAGACCTCGTCGCTCTCGAAGAAGAGGACCTGCGCGCAGCCTTCGCCTGCATAGATCTTCGCCGGCAGCGGCGTGGTGTTGCTGAACTCCAAGGTCACGTAGCCTTCCCATTCGGGCTCGAACGGCGTCACGTTGACGATGATTCCGCAGCGCGCGTACGTGCTCTTGCCGAGGCAGATGGTCAGCACGTTGCGCGGGATGCGGAAGTACTCGACCGTCCTCGCCAAGGCAAAGCTGTTCGGCGGGATCACGCAGACATCGGCCTCGATGTCGACGAAGCTTTTTTCGTCGAAGTTCTTCGGGTCGACGACCGTGCTGTAGATGTTCGTGAAGACCTTGAATTCGGGCGCGCAGCGAATGTCATAGCCGTAGCTCGAGGTGCCGTAGCTGACGATCCGGCGCCCGTCGGCGGCCTCGCGGACCTGGCCGGGCTCGAACGGCTCGATCATGCCGGTCTCGCGGGCCATGCGGCGGATCCACTTGTCGCTCTTGATGCTCATCCCGGTCCTTGCTACTCCGTCCGATTGTAGGGACGGCCTCTGGCGCGACCATCCGGCCGAGAGCCGTCGGCCCCGCCAGTTCCTGCACGGCGGAACGTTCGAATGCAGGCGCTACCCGCGGACGGGCGTTGTCCGATTCGTCCCAGATCGCCTAAGATTTGGGCAGACAGGGATGCAGGAGCCGCCATGCGCACCGCCACCGATCTGCTGAGCCAGTACGCCGCCTACCACCGCGATCGCCGCAACATCGTCAGCCACCTGGTCGGCGTGCCGATGATCGTGTTTGCGATCGGCGTGCTGCTGGCGCGTCCGTCGGTGCCGCTCGCCGGCTTCCTGATCACGCCGGCCTGGGTCATCTTTGCGCTGGCGGCGGCTTGGTACCTCACGCGCGGCAGCGTCCTTCTCGGCCTCGCGGTCACCGTCGTCGTCGGCCTCCTGATGCTGTTCGCGCACAAGATCGAGACCGCGTGGATCGCCTGGGGCGTCGGCTTCTTCGTCGTCGGCTGGATCATCCAGTTCGTCGGGCACTGGTACGAGGGCAAGAAGCCCGCGTTCGTCGACGATCTCGTCGGCCTGCTCGTCGGTCCGATGTTCATCGTCGCCGAGGCGATGTTCGCGCTCGGCTGGAACCGACCGCTGCTCGACGAGATCGAGCGCCGCGTCGGCCCCACCGTCCTGCGCGACCTGGCCAAGATCGCCTGAGCGGTCCGGGCTTTCTCCGAGGCCCTGCCCGTCCGGCGTGCGTCGGCCATGCCGGTCGCGAAGCTCCCCGGAAAGTCAGCTTCCGAGGCCGACGGCCGCAACCTGCCGAGCCGGCTCGGGTTGCGCATCGAAGCGGTCGCTGCCGCAATAGCACAGAAAGTGACGATGGGTCGCGCGGCCGAACAGCGCGAGTCCGAGTTGCGACGCGACCTCATGGCCCATCTGCGTGACACCACTGCGGGACACGACGATCGGAACACCCATCTGCGCCGACTTGATGACCATCTCGCTGGTCAGCCGGCCGGTCGTGTAGAACGTCTTGTCGCGGCCCTCGACATCGTTCAGCCACATCCAGCCGGCAATCGTGTCGATCGCGTTGTGGCGGCCGACGTCCTCGACGAAGGTCAGCAGCTCGGCCTGCCGAAACAACGCACAGCCGTGCACCGACCCGGCTGACTTGTAGGTGCTTTCCTGGCGCCGGATGGCATCGAGCAAGCCGTAGAGGGTGGCCTGGCTGATCCGCGAATCGGCTTCGCTCGCCGACGGCAGCGCGAGTGAATCGAGCTCGGTCATCATGTCGCCGAAGACGGTGCCCTGCCCGCAGCCGGTCGTGACGACGCGCTTCGCGGTCTTCTCGTCGAAGCGCTCGATGCCGGCGCGCGTCTTCACCGCGGCTGCCTGAACGTCCCAGTCGACGGTGATCGACTCGATGTCGTCGATCGACTCGACCAGCCGCTGATTCCGCAGATAGCCGAGCACCAGCAGTTCCGGCGCGGCGCCTAGCGTCATCAGCGTGACCAGTTCGCGGTTATCGACAAAGACCGTCAGCGCACGCTCGGCTGGGATCGAGATGCGGCGAACGGCACCGTACTCGTCGAGCGCTGCGATCTCTCGCGTCAGCGGGGCGGATGCCGAGGTCAGACGAATGCTGCGAGCCATCCCGCGACTGTACGCAACCGGTCGGCGCTCGCGCTGCAGCGAGCGCTAACGTGCTACTTCTTGACCTCGCCCTGGGCTTGTGCCGCGGGCGTGTTGGTGCTCGGCGGCGACACCGCGGGTCCCGGCGGCGAATGCGCGCCTGCCGCTTCGAGCGGCTTCGAGGCGGCCGGCGTCACCGGCGCCGCATAGGGACCCGGATCGACGCACGGCACCGCACTCGGCCCCGGGACTTCCTTGCCCGCCGCGACTGGCGTCTTGCGGTAGCCGTCGG
>JBDSAB010000592.1:0-4927 GCA_039922395.1 Caldimonas sp. | reverse complement strand
GATCGGCCTGGCTCGAGTTCTGCGCGCTGTGGGTGTCGAAGCCGCCCATCGACACGAAGAACACCTGGCGGGTGACGCCGAGCGCGCCGCGCGCGTTGATGATGCGGGCGACGGTCTGCAGCTGCTGGGCCAGGCCGTTGGTCTGTGCGTTGCCGGTCGACGGTTGCACGTAGGTCGTCGGCGCCGCCACCGTCGACGCTGCGAACGCGGTCTGGAAGCTCGCCTGCGCATTCACCGAGCGCTTGACGATCGATGCGTACTCGTCGGCGAACAGGTTCTGGTTGCTCGAGGTCACGATGCCGCGCAGCGCGGCCGAGGCGGTCGACGAGCCGAACAGGTTGCCGGAGATGCCCGAGATCTGGACCGCGCCGTTGCCACCGACCTGGTACTGGAACACCGTGTCGCCGGCCGAGAACACCGCATTGCCGGAGACCGTGATGCTGGTGAATGCCGCATTCGCATTGCTGCTCGCGACCAGATCGCCGAGGTGGCCGCCCCAGCCGACCTTGACGCCTTCGGGCCCGAGCGCCTGCCACGTCGACTGCTGGTCGTTGTGCGAGCCGAGCGCGCGTGGCCGCGGCACGCTGTTGGCCTGGTACTGGGCCTTCGTCATCGGCGCGACGAGCGGGCCGGCGTTCGCGAGGATCGCAAGGCGATTCGCGGCGAACAGGCTCGAGACCTCCGGCATGCTCGGATGAAGGCCATACGTGAACGCACTGTTCGCGGTCGAACCCGGCACGCCGGCGGTGAACTTCGGCGCGATCGGCACGACGCCGCCGAGGCGCGCCGGCGTCGCGCGCGCCGCGTTCCCGTTCGCGACGGTGCCCGGCGCGAGCAGCGCGATCGAGTCGGGCGCCTGGGTCCGCATCGAGGTGTAGACGTTGAACGAGGTCGCGTCGGTGCGCACGATCATGTTCGAGGCGTCGTTGCCGCCGTACATGAACAAGCAGACGATCGCCTTGTACGGGCCGGTGGTCTGCGCGACCGCCGAGCCGAGCGTTGCCAAATTCAGCGCGAACGGCGCGGCGGCGGCACCGACCGAGCCGGAGACGACCGAGGCGGTGCGGAGAAACTTGCGACGGGAAGCATTGAGGTTTGTCATGGTGGGTGTCCTCGTCATTTCTGGATCAGGTAGTCGGGTGACGCCATCGACAGGAAGACCGCGAGGTAGACGCGATCGAGCTTCGCCGTATCGATCGCGGCCTGGTTCGTCGGTTCGGGCAGCGGGGCGCTCGCCGCCGGCGCGGTCGAGACCGGATAGACCGGTGCCGGCACCGTGCGGCTCGCCACCGCTGCGACGATCTGCGTCTTCAGTGCATCGGGCATCTGGCCGTAGAACAGCAGCAGGTTCATGCGCTCGACCAGTGCGGCCGGGTCGCCCGCCAGCGCGACCTCGGCGCTGTAGTTCTGGCGGATGTCGCGCGTCGTGTTGACGGTCACGATGTTGCGCATGTAGTTCATGTAGCCGGCGACCGAGACGTCGTGCGTGATCTGCATCTCGGGCGCGACCAGGCCGGCATCGGTGATCACCTTGCTGGTCGGCACGTAGCCGGGCCGGAAGAAGTTGAAGACGGTCGGCGCGAAGACCGGCGTCTGGTTCAGCGAGGTCGCCGGGTCGTCGGTCAGGCCGATGCCGGTGTAGCGGCCGCTGGTCGAGCTCGCGTTGAACGCGCGCATGAAGTTGCCAAGGCGGACCACCGGTTCGCGCAGCTTGCCGTAGGTCGACGACGAGTTCGTGTTGCGGGCCTCGGGGTCGAGCAGGATCGCGCGCCAGACCGCCTTCATGTCGCCGCGCACGCCGCTGCCGTTGTCGTTGAACGCGGCGGTGACGCGGCCGACGTAGGCGGGGCTCGGGTTGCTCGTGACCGTGCGCTGGATCAGCTGCTTGCCGATGAACGGGCCGACGTTCGGATGGTTGAATAGCGTGTCGAGCGCGATCTTGAGATCACCCTCGCTGTCGGCCTTGGTCTGCGCCGGGATCGTCACGCCGAGGAAGGTCTTCGGGCTGACCGAGTGGAACGCGGTGTTCGGCGCGTACTCGTTGTAGGCCTGCATCGGCCGCCAGTCGCGTTCGAGGCTGGCATCGTTGCCGAAGTAGCGGCGGTTCGTGCGGTCGCTCGTGCTCGGACCGGCGTACCAGCTGAAGCCGGTGAACACCTGCGCGAGGCCGGCCAGGTCGGCACCGGTGTAGGCGACCGCCGGCTTGCCGCTCGAATCGAGGATGTAGCTGCCGTCGGCGTTCAGCATCCACTCGCCGATCGTGAACAGCTGCGTGATCTCGCGCGCGAAGTTGAGGTCGGGCACGCGGCCGGTCGCGGCGTCTTCCTTCTGGTTGCCGAGCCAGGTCAGGTAGATGCCCATCATCGGATGCAGCGACACATCCTCGATCAGCTTCCTGAAGTTGCCGAACGCGTTCTCGGCCAGCATGTCGTAGTACGACGAGACGCCGCGCGGCTGGTTCGACAAGGTCGCGTCGGTGAACGAGATCACCATGATCTCGGAGAGCGCGAAGGCCGCGCGCTGGCGCAGCTGGTCCTCGCCCGAG
The DNA here is from genome assembly GCA_039922395.1 of Caldimonas sp. Lineage (GTDB taxonomy): Bacteria > Pseudomonadota > Gammaproteobacteria > Burkholderiales > Burkholderiaceae_C > Schlegelella_A. Next base: position 2,382 of record JBDSAB010000592.1, on the reverse strand, counting down.
ATCGCCTGGCTCCAGTACGAGTCGAAGAAGTTCGTGCGGCTGAGCTGCTGGCCGACCGATGCGAGGTCGGCCGCGGCCTGGTTCATGTAGATCCGGTGCAGCGTCTGCGGCTTGCCGAACTGCTCCTCGATCCACTGCGCATAGCTCATGCCCGAGAGGCGCTGAATCTCGGCGCTGGTCGGACCGAACGTGGCCTGGGTCAGAAAGCGCGCGGCTTCGGTCTGCGTCGGGACGACGACCGCGAGCGCCGCGGCCTGCGGACCGGTGCCGCCGAGGTCACCGGCCGGCAGCTCGCTGCCGCCGCCTCCGCCGCCGCACGCGCCGATCGCGAGCAGGACCGCTGCAGCGACCGCACGACGCAGCGTTCGTGCTTGATGGGGACTCTTCAAAAGCGAGAAATTCTTGACGTTTTCCAAAGGTGCTCCCGACGACCAATGTTTGTTTACAGGTCTCAGGAACGCAGACCGCGTGCCACGGCCGCAACCCCTCCGATCGATCGAAGAAGCCGCAAAAACGGCGTCAAAAAACGGCCAACGGCGCGCTGCTTACAGGCGGTATCCAGCCGGAGCGACAGGCTTGCGCACAGCTGAAATCAGCTGCGTCGATCGGTAAGCGATGGCAACGCGAGCGAGTCGTGATGGAGTCGACGAATCGACATGCGCGATGGTTCGTGACTTCGTTCCGCCGCAGCGCGCGCAGCGCCGCGATGGCGACCGCGCGAAGACTTTGCTAGACGATCGCGGCCAGCGCGCGGCGCACGAGGTCGAGGTCCTGGCTGCTGCGCCGGGCCCAGTCGGCCAGCTGGTCGTTGCCGAGCTTGCCGACGTTGAAGTAGGTCGCCTGGGGATGCGCGAGGTAGAAGCCGCTGACGCTCGCCGCCGGCGCCATCGCCATGCTGTCGGTCAGCTGCATGCCGATGTCGTCGCATTGCAGCACGCGGAACATCTCGCGCTTCACGGTGTGGTCGGGGCACGCCGGATAGCCGGGCGCCGGGCGGATGCCGCAATAGCGCTCGGCGATCAGCGCCGCGTTGTCGAGCGCTTCATCAGGCGCATAGCCCCAGAGGTCGGTCCGCACGCGCTGGTGCAGCCGCTCGGCGAATGCCTCTGCCAGGCGATCGGCGAGCGCCTTCAGCATGATCGCGCTGTAGTCGTCGTGGTCGGCGAGGAACTGCGCTTCCTTCTTGTCGACGCCGAGACCGGCCGTCACCGCGAACAGGCCGATGTGATCGGCCACGCCCGAGCCCTTCGGCGCGATGAAGTCGGCGAGGCAGCGGTTCGGCCGCTTCACGCCGTCGACCACCGGCCGAACGGTCTGCATGCGCAGCCCGCGCCACGTCATCAGCACTTCGCTGCGCGTCGCGTCGGTGTAGATCTCGATGTCGTCGTCGCCGACCGTGTTCGCGGGATAGAGGCCGACGACGCCGTTCGCGGTCACCCAGCGCCCTTCGATCAGGCGCTTCAGCATCCGCTGGCCGTCGCTGAACACGCGCCGCGCCGACTCGCCCACGATCTCGTCGGTGAGCACCGCCGGATAGCCGCCGGCCAGGTCCCAGGTCTGGAAGAACGGGCCCCAGTCGATGCAGGCGGCGATCTCGGCGAGGTCCTGGTTGCGAAAGACGCGGCGACCGATGAACTTCGGCGCCGGCGCGGCATAGCCGGCCCAGTCGATCGGCGTCTTGTTGGCACGCGCCTCGGCCAGCGTGACGAGCGGTGTCGCCTTCTTGTTCGCATGCAGCTCGCGGACGCGCACGTAGTCGGCGTTCAGCTCGGCGATGTAGGCGCTCGCGCGCTGGTCGCTCAGCAGGTCGCTGCAGACGCCGACCGACCGGCTCGCGTCCGGCACGTAGACCACCGGGCCGTCGTAGTGCGGCGCAATCTTCACGGCGGTGTGCACGCGGCTCGTCGTCGCGCCGCCGATCAGCAGCGGAATCTTCCTGATGCGGAAGAAGTCGTCGCGCTGCATCTCGCTCGCGACATGCTGCATCTCCTCGAGGCTCGGCGTGATCAGCCCGGAGAGGCCGATGATGTCGGCGCCCTCGACCTTGGCCTTCGCGAGGATGTCCTGGCAGGCCACCATCACCCCCATGTTGACGACCTCGAAGTTGTTGCACTGGAGGACGACGGTGACGATGTTCTTGCCGATGTCGTGGACATCGCCCTTCACGGTCGCGATGACGATCTTGCCCTTCGCCTTGGCCTCGCCGCCGCCGTCGATCAGCAGCTTCTTCTCGGCCTCGATGTAAGGCAGCAGGTGGGCGACCGCCTGCTTCATCACGCGGGCCGACTTGACGACCTGCGGCAGGAACATCTTGCCCTGCCCGAACAGGTCGCCGACGATGTTCATGCCGGCCATGAGGGGCCCTTCGATCACGTGCAGCGG
>JBDSAB010000591.1:0-4579 GCA_039922395.1 Caldimonas sp. | reverse complement strand
CACCTTCAGCGATGGGCTGCTCTTGTCGCAGTCGTGCGCGCCGGCGCCATCGACGACCCTCTTCGCCGCGGCGAGCAAGGTCACGAACAGATCGATCTCGTAGTTCGAGTGGACGTGCTGCAGCACCGCCGTCAGCCGCTCCAGGCCCATGCCGGTGTCGACGCTCGGCTTCGGCAGCTTGTGCAGGGTCCCCGCGTCGTCGCGGTTGAACTGCATGAACACGTTGTTCCAGATCTCGATGTAGCGGTCGCCGTCCTCGTCGGGCGAGCCGGGCGGGCCGCCGGCGACCTCGGGGCCGTGGTCGTAGAAGATCTCGCTGCACGGCCCGCACGGGCCGGTGTCGCCCATCATCCAGAAGTTGTCGGACGCGTAGCGCGCGCCCTTGTTGTCGCCGATCCGCACGATGCGGTCGGCCGGCAGGCCGATCTCGTTCTTCCAGATGTCGTAGGCCTCGTCGTCCTCGGCATAGACGGTCGCCCAGAGCTTGTCCTTCGGCAGCTTGTAGACCTCGGTCAGCAGCTCCCACGCGAACTTCAGCGCGTCCTTCTTGAAGTAGTCGCCGAACGAGAAGTTGCCGAGCATCTCGAAGAACGTGTGGTGGCGCGCGGTGTAGCCGACGTTCTCGAGATCGTTGTGCTTGCCGCCGGCGCGGATGCATTTCTGCGACGTCGCGGCACGCACATACGTCCGCTTGTCGAAGCCGAGGAAGACGTCCTTGAACTGGTTCATCCCCGCATTCGTGAACAGCAGGGTCGGGTCGTCGCCGGGCACGACCGGGCTCGACGCGACGACGGTGTGGCCCTTCGACTCGAAGTACTTCAGGAACGTCGACCGGATCTCGGAAGCTTTCATCGTGGACGCAGCGCCGGGTTGCGGCGGTTCGGGCAAACCTCGATTTTGGCAGGCGGGCCGGTTGCCGGCCGGCCGCGGGCTACTCGTCGTTCGCGGCGCTGGTCGGCCGGCCGCCGGTTTCCTCGAAATTGGCCATGCCGAGGCGGCCCTGCGCCGGGGTGTCGAGCGCCATCTCGGTCGCCTTGCGGAGCAGCAGGTCGGGCTGGTTGCCGTCCTCGGGGTACTGGCCGATGCCGACCGCGACGGCGACCGCCGCCGTGGTTCCGCCGACCGTGAACGGCTCGATCAGCAGCTGCGCGAGCTTCGCGCCGACCCGCTGGCCATCGGCTGCCGACAGCAACGAGCCGAGCAGCACCGCGAACGAGACGTCGTCGATCGCGGCGACAACGTCGCTCGCCCGCACCGCGCCGCGCAGCCGCACCGCGACCTTGCGGCGCAGCGCATCGGCGGCCGGCGCGCCGAGCCGCGACTCGGTCGTCGTGAAGCCTTCGATGCGCAGCAGCAGCACCGCCATCGGGACCGGCTCGCGCTCGCGCAGCGCGAGCAGCTGGCTGACGTGCTCGACGAACTGCTGGCGATGCGGCAGGCCGGTCGCGAGATCGGTTGCGTAGGCGCGCCGCGACGCGCGGCCGAGACGCTGCCGCTCGATCGCGGCGCGAACCCGGCGTGCCAGTTCCGGCGCGGCCAGGTCGGCCGGGCCGAGCACGTCCTGGGCGCCGCGCTGCAGCCAGCCGACCGTCGCCTCCGCACCCTGGTCGGCGCTGACGATCAGCACGGCCGACAGCGGCGACAGGCGGTCGACCACCGTCGATGCGTTCGCGAAGCGCTCGGCATGCAGCAGCACCGCGTCGAAATCGGGCGAAGCCGGGGTCGAGGGGGCCGGCTCCTCGGCGGACGCACTGACCGAGAACGGGCCGTACGGCGAGGCCTCGAAGCCAGCCGAGAACACCACGTCGGCCGGAACGCCCAGAAGAAGAAGTCGCATTGCCGTCAGCATCGCCATCGCAGTCACCCACCCTCGCGCCGGCTCGGCGCCACCCGTTGCTCGATCCACGCGAGCAGCAACGTATAGGCCACGGCAAGGACGACCGGGCCGACAAAGATGCCGACCAGCCCGTACGCGATCAGTCCGCCGATCACGCCGGCGAAGATCAGCAGCAACGGCAGGTCGGCGCTGCGCCGCGCCAGCATCGGCCGCAGCACGATGTCCATCAGGCTGACGATCACCGACCAGATCAGCAGCACGGTGCCCCAGACCGGATGGCCGGACCAGTAGACCCAGATCACCGCCGGGATCAGCACCGGCAGCATGCCGACCTGCGCGATGCAGAGCACGAACAGCAGCGCGGTCAGCACGCCCGCGAACGGCACGCCGGCGACCGCAAGGCCGATGCCGCCGAGCACCGACTGGATCACCGCGGTGAGGCCGACGCCGAGCGCGACGCCGCGGATCGCCTGGCACGACAGGTAGACGAGATCCTCGCCCTGCTTGCCGCCGAGACGCCGGCCGAGCCGCAGCACCGCCGAGCCGGCCGCCTCGCCATGCGCGTACATGAACGCCGAGAGCGCCAGCGTGATCAAAAACTCGAGGCCGAGGTAGCCGACATTGCCGGCCTGCGCGACGAACCACCCGGTCACGCTGCCGGCGTACGGAACGACGAGCGCCCAGAGGCCTTCGAGGCCGGCCGCCGCGGCCTCTTCCCAGGCCGTGACGATGCGCGAGCCGACGAACGGCAGGTCGGCGAGCCAGCGCGGCGGCAGCGGCATCTGGAACGTTGCGAGCGAGCGCGTGCGTGCCGCGATCTCGCCCGAATTCGAGACGATCGTGCCGACCGCGAGCGTCAACGGGACGACGAACAGCAGCAGCAGGATCACCATCATCGCGAGGATCGCGAGGGCCCGGCTCTTCCACAGCCGCGCCTGCATTCGCAGCATCACGTGCCAGGTGACGACGACGATCATCGTGGCCCAGATGGCCGCCGCGACGAACGGCCGGAGGATCCAGAACGCGGCGACGATCAGCGCGCCGATGAAGAGCACGCCGAGCAGGGTGGCGGTGAGGTCGCGCTGGGGTTCGGGCATGGTCGAGGTGGCTTCAATCGCGATCTTGGCACGGCGAAGGCCGGGGTTGGCGCGGTTGCGGGCCGCGTTGCTTTCCAGCCATCGCCCGCTTGTCGGCGCGTCCGAGGCCGCCGCCCAGAGACCGTTCAGAACGGAACCGGCGAGCCGCTCCACGGCCCTTGCAGCGGCCGCGCGCGTGCGATTGCCTCGGCGGCCTCGCACCAGCCCTCGCACGCGTTGCGACCCGGGCGGCGCTTGACGAAATTGAGCAGAGCCTTGCAGCGCGCGTAGAAGCGGAAGAAACGCAGCACCTCGGCGCATTCCGCGCGACTCGGGCGCTGCGCGCCGCAGACCAGCTTGTCATCGGACATGCCGCGATCGGTCAGCGTGACCGCACCCCACGCGCGCAATCGGACGCGGGTGCCGAAGCGCAGGCGCGGGCCGAGGACCAGCGCGTCGAGCAGGTCGCCTTCGAGGCCGAGGTGAGACGGCACCGCGCCGTAGTTGAAGGGGCACGGCAGCGGCGACACGAAGTCGATGCGACCGGTCAGGCCGCGCTTCAGGAAGCTGCCGCGCGGAACCTCGATCACGATCTCGACCTCCGGAGCGAGGTCCGGTCGTGCTGCGTCCGCGGCCTCGCGAGGCAGATCGTGAAGAGGGTTTCGCATGCGGCGAGCCTAACCGCCCGATCGACTGTCACGGTGCCGTGAGTCGTCGGCCACCGGAGATGGCGCTTCACCGACGCCGTCGGTGCCCTGGAAAACCCCTCGCCGCGCTGCCGGGGCTGCGACGAATAATGGTTCTCGGACGCAATCCGCGCCGCTCATCGAGCCGCGCGAATCCGAGCCAAGACACACGGAGACTCTCTCATGACGCTATCGATTCATCGGCTTCTCTTCGCCGGCCTTGCCGCCACGGCACTGCTCGCTCCCGCCGCGGCGTTTGCCCAGGCCGGTGCGGCCGCATTCCCGAGCAAGCCGATCCACATCGTCGTGACTTTCTCGACCGGTGGTGCGCCCGACATCCTCGCCCGACTGATCGGCGAGAAGCTGCAAACGACCTGGGGTCAACCGGTCATCATCGACAACAAGCCGGGCGCCGGCGGCAACACCGGCGCCGATGCGGTCGCGAAGTCGCCGCCCGACGGCTACACGATCGTCGTCGGGACCGTCGGCACCCATTCGATCAACGGTGCGCTCTACACCAAGATGCCGTACGACATGGTCAAGGACTTCGCGCCGATCACCTTGCTGGCGACCACGCCGAACATGCTGGTCATCAACAACGACGTGCCGGCCAAGACCTTGAAGGAGTTCATCGACCTCGGCAAGAAGGCCGGCAAGATGACGTTCGCGTCGTCGGGCTCGGGCACCTCGATCCATGTCTCGGGCGAGCTCTTCAAGACGATGACCGGGATCGACATGGAGCACATCCCGTACAAGGGCCGCGCGACCGCGATCCCCGACCTGCTCGGCGGCAGGGTCACGATGATGTTCGACAACATGCCGTCGAGCCTGCAGCTGGTGCGCGAAGGCAAGCTGCGCGCGCTCGGCGTGACCAGCGCGAAGCGCTCGCCGGCCGCGCCCGAGATCCCGACGATCGCCGAGCAGGGCCTGCCCGGCTTCGAGGCGGTGTCGTGGTTCGCGCTGTTCGCGCCGGCCGGCAC
>JBDSAB010000590.1:0-13059 GCA_039922395.1 Caldimonas sp. | reverse complement strand
ACGTCTTCGAGCGGGTCCGCTTCGCGGTCGCCAAGGAGCTGCCGCAGCGGCCCCAGTACGGCGCGTTTGCGGCCGGTGGATACCAAGGCGGCGACTACCTGTTCGAGCAGCGGCAGCTCGAGGGCGGCACGCAGTAGCAAGAACGCGACGCTGCAAGACGCGGCGTCGCGCGCGATTGCTACTCGACCGCCTCGCCCCGCAACTGCGCGCGGACGCCGCGGTTGTCTTCGAGCGCGACGTCGATGTTCCGCTCGGAAAACGACACCGCATAAACCGTGACGATCCCGTCCTGGACCGATCGCGCCGTGATCCGGAAGGTGCTGTCGGAAGCCCAGGTTCCCTTCACGGCGAGGAGCGGCTCGTCGCCTCTCGCCTCGCGGATCGCGAACCGGCCGTCGAGGCCGAGCGGTCCCTCGAAGCGCCGCGTCGGCCGCTCGGATCCGGCCGCGCCGAACGTGATGTCGTAGCGCGCATTCGGCGGCGCGAGGTCGAGCTTCATCGTGCGCAGCCCGATCGGATTGGGTGCGAAGCGATAGGTCCGCCCGCCGACCGATGCGGCGAGGCTCGATGCCGGTCCCACCGCGGACGGCTCCTCGATCGCTGCAGCGGCGACCCGTCGAGCCAGGCGGTCGCTGCCCTCCGGGTCGGCCGGCAAGGCCGTCGTCGCGCGTGCCGCCGTGGCGACGCGATCGATCAGCGCGTCGAACGGATAGTGGCGGCGACCCGTCACCACCGCGACCACGTCGAGCTTCGGCAGCACGACGATCAGCTGGCGCAGGAAGCCGACCGCCATGTGGGCGTCCTTCTCGGGCACCGTCCACCAGCCGTTGGCGTAGCGCAGCGTGCCGATCTTCATGTCCAACGTCGGGCGGAAGGTCTTCGCGACCCAGTCCTTCGGCAGCAACTGCCGGCCCGACCACTCGCCGCCGTGCAGGTACAGGTAACCGATCTTGGCCATGTCGCGCGGCTGCAGGTACAGGCCATAGCCGCCGGTCCGGACGCCCTGGGGATCGCGCCGCCACGCGACGTCCGCGATGCCGAGCGGCGCGAACAGGCGCTGCTTCGCGTACTCGAGCGCGTCGACGCCGGCCTGCCGGGCCACGATCGCCGACAGAAGATGCCAGCCTCCGCTGTCGTAATTGAAGGTCTGGCCGGGCGGCTGCGCCATCGCGCGGCCGAGGACGAAGTCGATCCACTCGGGGCTGCGTTCCATCTGCAGCATCGTCTCGGGCACCTGATCGGTCAGCGGCTCGCGCCAGTCCAGCCCCGAAGTCGAATCGAGCAGATGCTGCAAGGTCACCGCCTTCTTGCGCGCATCGGCATCGACGCCCTTGCGCTCCGGAAAGAAGCCGAGCACCTGCGCATCGAGGCTCTCGATCTTCCCGTCGGCCGAAGCGAGGCCGACCAGCGTGCCGACGACCCCCTTGGTCACCGAGTTCACGCTGTGCTTCAGGCCCGGCTTGAACGGCGCATAGTAGGTCTCCAGCACGATCTTCCCGTGGCGGACGACGAGGAGGCTGTCCATCGCGTTGGCCGCACCGAAGTCGACGAGATCGGCGAGGGCGGCGGACGCCATGCCCTGCTCTTCGGGCGCGGCGGTCTCCCAACCGTTCGTCGGCCAGGGCGTCGCGGGCTCCGCCGCATGGGCAGGCGACCACAGCGCCACCAGCATCGCGACGCTCCACGGGGCCGTCATTCGTCGTGCCGGCATGGGCTTCATCTGCATGCATTCTCCAGGGATCGGGCCCTCATCGCGTAGACGACCGAACTACACCACGTCCGTCGCCCTTTTCTCGCCTTGAGCCGGCGGCGCTTCGCCGATGATGGCGCTTGCCTGCGTCTCGCCGAGCCCCGCTTGAAACCGTACCTGTCCGTTCCGCCCGTCGACGACGCTGCCGTCGTGTCCCTGCACCGACCCCCCGCCATCGCCCCCGCGACCTTCGACGCTGCGCGCCTGCCGAACGATCCGCCCGAGCCGGACGGCGCGCTGCGCCTGAAGGCGCTGGTCAGCGCGCAACGGCGCCTCGCCCACTTCGACGGCAGCATCGACGAACTGGCAGCGCTCGTCCCCGGTTTTGCGCTCGACGCGATCGAGGCCGCCGGCGCGGTGTTCGAGCTGTTCGAGGGCGACGCCCTGGTCGCCAAGTCCGCGACGCCGGCGCTGCAGGCATGCATCGGCGTGCGCTTCCCGCTCGACGCCAGCCTGTCCGGTGAAGCTTTCCGGACCAACCGCACGTTGAGTTGCCCCGATGCGAAAGCGGATCCGCGCATCGCGTCCGCGGTCTACGACCGCTTCCAGCTGCGCTCGGTCATCGTCTCGGTCGTGCACGGCCGACAGGGACGCGCGATCGGCGTGCTGGTCATCGCGAAGCGCGCGCCGTTCGATTTCCGGCCCGAAGACGCCTGCCTGCTGGAGCTGCTGGCCGATGCGGTCGGCGCGGCGATCCACCGCAAGCAATCGAACGAGGAAAGCGAGCGTTCCCTGCGCATTCAGGCCGGCGTGGTGCGGCTGCAGCAGGAGATCGCGGCCTCCGAAACCGATCTGCCGACCGTGCTCGACCTGATCACCGTCCACTCGCAGGCACTGACCGGCGCCGCCGGCTCGGTGGTGCTGCTGATCGATGGCAGCGAGATGGTCTATCGCGCCGCCGCCGGCACCGCCGGGCCCCACCTCGGCCTGCGGGTGCCGCGCGAAGGCAGCCTGACCGGCCTCGCCGCGGAGCAGATGGAGGTTCTCATCTGCGACGACGCCGATCGGGACGGCCGCGTCAACCGCGAGGCATGCGCCTTGGTCGGCGCGCGTTCGCTGCTGACCGTGCCGATGAAATCCGAAGGACGGGCGGCCGGCGCCCTGCTCGTGATGTCGGGCAATACGCATGCGTTCGGCCAGCGCGAAGTCGGCACGTTGCAGATCCTGGCCGAATGGCTCGGCATCATCATCCAGCGCGATGCCATCGCGCGCCGCCTGCAGACCTCGGAGGCCAAGTACCGGCTCGCGTTCGAATCGAATCCGTTCCCGATGTGGATCTACGACGAGTCGACGCTGCGCTTCCTCACCGTCAACGACGCCGCCGTCGCCCAGTACGGCTATTCCGTCGACGAATTTCTGGCGATGACCATCAAGGACATCCGGCCGCCCAGCGCTTCGCTGCTGCTCGAAAGCCACTTGCGCGGCAGCCAGACGACGTCGGTCAGCCTGCCGTGGCAGCACTGCCGCAAGGACGGCTCGATCCTCGACGCCGAGGTCTCCGGCGCCCCGATCCAGTTCGGCGGACGCGCCGCGCGCCTGATCCTCGCCGTCGACGTGACGAGCCGCGAGCGGACCGCGCGCCAGCTGCAGGAGAACGCGGCGGTGATGGCCATCGCCGGCCGTGTGGCATGCGTCGGGGGCTGGTCGTACGATCTCAAGAAGCGCTCGTTCATCTACTCCGACGAACTCTGTGCGATGCATGACCTGCCGGCAAAGACGCCGGTTTCTCTGAAGCAGGCACTCAGCTACTACGCACTCGAATCCCGGCAGGCGATCAAGGAAGCAGCGGAGAACTGTGCCCAGTACGGCACTCCGTACGACCTGGAGCTCGACTTGATCACGGCGAAGGGGCGGCGCATCAGCGTGCGCACGATCGGGCAGGCGGTCCGCAACCCGAGCGGCGAGATCGTCGGCACCCAGGGCGCCGTGCAGGACATCAGCGAACGGGTCGCCGCAGAAGCATCGCGGCGCGCGGAAGCGCTGCGCTACAACATCGCGCTCGACAACATCTCCCAGGGTGTCTGCTTCTTCGACGGAAAGCAGCACCTGATCTTGTGCAACCGGCGCTACGCCGAGATGTACCGTCTGACGCTCGACGAAGTGCGCAAGGGCACGACGCTGGAGCGGATTGTCGAAAGCCGCATCGCGGTGGGATCCGGCCCGGTCGAAGGTGCCGATGAATACCTGGACCGGCGCGATTCGGTGGCCGCGGCACAGGGTCCGTCGGTGACCATCATTGCGTTGCAGGACGGCCGGCGGATCGAGATCCACCACCAGCCGATGCCCGACGGCGGTTGGGTCGCGACCCACGAGGACATCACGGGGCGCCTTGCGCTCGACGGCGAAGGCGTCGTGACGCCGGCCTGAGCCGGACTCGCATCGCTCGCCGGCTGGCTTCGCATCGCCACCGCGCGAGCACCGTTCTTGAGTGATGGCGGCGGCGAATCCGCCGCAAAGGCTGCGATGATCGCGGCCTTTCCCACGCACTCGAACGGAGACCCGCCTTGCACCCGAACCGACTCGCTGCCCCGCTGACCGCTCTCGCGCTGTCATGGCCGTTGCTGATCGCAGCGCAACCCGATCCGCTGAAAGCCGCCGCCGCCGAGGCGGGCGCCGTGGCCACGCCGACCGGCCTCGTCTATCGCAGCTTGAAAGACGGCAGCGGCGCCAGCCCGGCCGCCGCCGACACCGTCAAGGTGCACTACCGCGGCACCCTGCTCGACGGCACCGAGTTCGACAGCTCGATCAAGCGAGGGCAGCCGGCGGAGTTTCCGCTCAACCGGGTCATCAAGTGCTGGACCGAGGGCGTCCAGCGCATGAAGGTCGGCGGCAAGGCCAAGCTGACCTGCCCGGCTGCCATCGCCTACGGCGAGCGCGGCACGCCGGGCGGCCCGATCCCGCCGAACGCGACCCTGACCTTCGAGGTCGAGCTGCTCGGCATCAGCGGCAAGTAGCCGGCGCGGACCGGCTCATGCCGGGACGCTGATGCACCGGCTTGCGAACCGCTACGCACGCCGACTGCGCCGCCGCGCGACCCACACGGCGATCAGCCCGCTCGCCATCAACAGGTAGGTCTCCGGCTCGGGGATCGCGGCCACCGAGACGACCGTGCCGCGCAGCATCACCGTCGTGTCGAACGCCTGCCCCTGGTAGCCGCTCGCGTTCGAGCCGTACGACGAGATCGTGAACGTCTGGCTGAAGTCGCCGAGCGACGCGCTGCCGAACACGATGTCGAGGCCGTCCCGGCCGCTGCCGGCCGCGATGCCGGCGAACGGACCGAAGCCGTCGAAGGTGAAACCGGCGCCGGCGCCGAACGAGAACGAGCCGTTCAGCAGGTCGGCCGGGCCGCTCGCGACGTTGAAGACGCCGAGCTCGGCCATCAAGCCGGCCGAGCCGAGCTGGATGGTGCCGAAGTCGAGCGTGTAGCCGCCGGTGCTCGCCGACAACGATCCGGAACCGGCCACCTGCTGGAGCGCGAGCACCGCGAAGTTGTTGACCTGCGCCTTCAGCGTCACGGCGCTTCCGCCGAGTGCGAGGTCGGCCATGTCGGGGTTGCGGCTCGCGAACGCCGCGTTCGCGCTGCCGCTGAAGACGCCGGCGCTGGCGGTGCTCAGGCCTACCGAGAAGCTGCTCGCGTCGCTGCCTTGCGCCGCGACACCGGCCAGGCTGCCGCTCGCCGTGAACGGGCCGGCAGCGCCGCCGAGCGTGCCGACCAGCACGTCGTTCGGTGCGGCGACCGCTGCGGCGTTCGTCACCGAGACGTTGCGCGCGGCGACGACGTCGCCCTTGTGGACGATGCCGAAATCGACCGCGCCGGTGTTGACCTGGGCGACCGCCGGCGTGTAGACCCGTCCGTTGAGCACGACGGTCTGGCTGCCGACGCTGACGTCGGGCGCGCCGGTGGTGCCGGTGCCGCTCGAGACGAAGTTGACCTGCGCCGTGCCGGCGTAGGTGCCGGCGGCCGCGGTGATCAACGTCACACCCATCGTGTTGCTGCTGGCGCCGGCGCTCAGACCCGAGATCGAGCCGCTGCCCGTGAAGCCAGTCGAGACAGTGCCGAACGATGCATTCAGCCGCTCGGTGAAGGCATCCGGCGACACGTTCGTCACGCCGAGCTGCGTCGGCTGGCTCGCACCGCCGACCCGCGAGGCCACCGTCACGGTGGCAGGACTCAAGGTCGGGTTGGCGAGCCGATAGACGTTGCCGCTGACGTCGACGCTCTGCGAGCCGATCGACAACTGGCAGTTCGGTGCGCAGCCGCCGACGTTGCTGGCGTCCGAGACGAACGCGATCGTCGCGGCGCCGCTCTTGGCACCGGCGCTGCTCGTGTCCATGCCGACCACCAGCGCGGTGCTCGGCGCCGCGCCCGGTGCGAGGCCGCTGAAGCTGCCGCTGGCGGTGATCGGCGCGGCCGCGCTGATCGACGCGTTCAACGCCGCTTGCGGTGCGACCGTGGCGACATTGGAGACACTGATCGACTGGGTCGGCGACGCCGCGCCGACGCGCACGTTGCCGAGGCTGACGGCCGCTGTGTTCACCTGCGGCGAGGCCTGGTTGATGATGTTGCCGGTCGCCTGAATCGTGCCCGAGACGCCGAACGGCGACGAGCCGACGGCGAGTTCGCCGAGGCCGTTGCCGACCCCGTTCACCGCACCGGCGCTGAAGTAGTTGACCGCGATCGCGCCGTTCACGACACCGGCCGCCGCGGTATTGACGCCGACCCGCAGCGCACTCGTGTTGGTCGCGCCGGCGACGAGATTGGCAAAGCTGCCGGTGCCCGAGATGAGGTTGCCGCCGATCCCGCTGCTCGCACCGAAGCGCGCGTTCAGGTCCTCGACGAACCCGGCCGGCCCGGTCGCGACATTGCTGATGCTGAGCAGGCTCGACACCGATTGCCCGACCTGCACGGTACCGAAGTTCAGGCTCGGCGTGTTGAGCTGGCCGGCCGCGAGCTGGTAGGCGGCCGCACCGGCGCCGAGCACGATGCTCATGTTCTGCTCGCCGACGTTGTCGAAGTTGTTGGCGATCCGCACCACCTGCCCGGTCAGCGGAGCGAGGACGCCGGCCGACGCCGCGTTGAAGTTGACGTTGAAGGCGGCGTTGCCGCCCGCCGCGATCGGGCCGAAGTTGGCCGCCGTCACGCCGCTCCCGGAGAGGCGCGGGTCGGTGATGTTCGCGCCGCCCACGTTCGTCTGGATCGCACCGCGCAGCGCCGGGCCGCCGGCGTTGTTGTTGGCGATCTGATAGCCGACGAGGTTGTCGCCGACGCGCACGTTGCCGATCGTCAGGATCGGCGTCGCCGTCGTGCCGCCGGTCAGGCTCGTGCCGCCCGGCAGGCCGACGCCGCTCAGCACCTGCGCGGTGCCCGGTGTTCCGGCGGCGACGATCTGGCCGGTGCCGGTGACGTTGGCGCGCGCATTGAACGCGTTGCCGACGCCGAAGTTGGCGTTGTCGTAGTCGAGGAAGACCGTGAGGTTGCGGGTCGACAGCGCCGTGGTGCCGGCGGTGACGAGCCGGCCGAGGCTGCTGACCGTGTCGTGCTGGAAGGTTGCGCCGCTGGCGACGTTGAACGTGCCGGTCGTGCCCTGTGTGCCCGACGTGAAGCGCATCGTGCCGGCGTTGATGTTCACCGTGCCCGAATTGCCGAAGCCGACGCCGAGGTCGACCGTGGTGATCGTGTTCGCGGTCTTGTTGTAGGTGCCGACGTTGTTGAAGTTGTGCGGGCCGCCGACGTTGTGCTCGATGAACGACGCGAACGCGTTGCTGTCGTTGAAGGTGCCGTTGTTGTTGACCGTCGCGCCGTTCCAGAACCGGATCGCGTTGTTGTTGTCGGCGGTGTTTCCGGTCCAGTTGGTCGTCGCGTTCAGGTTGACGATCCGCCCGCCGACGATGCTCTTGGTGTTGGCGCCGGTGATCGTGACGTTGTTGGCGAAGGTCGTGCTCGCGGCACCGCTGATCGCGCCGCCGCTCCAGGTCGCGACGTTCTGGAACGTGTGGTCGGCGCCGGCCAGCGTGCTGCCGCTCAGCACGAACGGCGTCGTGTGGGTGCCGCCGTTCACGGTGACGATGGCATCGGCGCCGATGTTGTCGGTGCTGATCAGGAATGTGCCGGCGCCCTGCGTCGTCGCGTTGTTCAGCGTGCTGTTGCCGTCGACGAAGTTGAGGGTGGCACCGGCGGCGATGTTGAACACGCCGCTACTGGTGCCGCCGCCGCTGGGCCGGAATGTGCCGGCGTTCAGGTTGACCGTGCCGGTGTTGTTGAAGGCGACGCCGATGTCGACCGTGGTGATCGTGTTGGCGGTCTTGTTGTAGGTGGCGAGGTTGTTGAAGTTGTGCGGGCTGCCCGTGCTGTGCTCGATGAACGAGGCGAAAGGGTTCGAATCGTTGAAGGTCGCGTTGTTGTTGATCGTGGCGCCGTTGTGGAACTGGATCGCGTTGTTGTTGGCGGCGGTATTGCCGGTCCAGGTCGTGGTGCCGTTCAGGTTGACGACACGTCCGAGCGTCAGCGCCTTGGTGTTGGCGCCCGAGATCGTCAGGTCGTTGTCGAACGTGGTGCTCGCTGCGCCGGTGAGGGTGCCGCCGGTCCAGGTCGCCTTGCCCTTGAAGACCTGATCGGTACCGGTCAGCGTGCTGCCGCTGAACAGGAACTGGCTCGTCAGCGTGCCGCCGTTCAGGGTGACGATCGCGTCGGCGCCGACGTTCTCGGTGGTCACCGCGAACGTGCCGGCGCCGCTCATCGTGACGTTGTTCAGCGTGTGGGCGCCGTTGCGGTACTCGAGCGTCGCGCCGTTCGCGATGTTGAAGACGCCGCTGCTGGTGCCGCCGCCCGACTGCAGCAAGGTGCCGGCATTGACGTTGACGGTGCCGGTGTTGGCGAACAGGCTGCCGACCGTCGTGAGCGTGTTCGACTGCTTGTTGAACGTGCCGCCGTTGTTGAACGTGCCGGCGCCGGTGATCGTGCTGGCGAACGCGTTCGAGTCGGTGAACGTGCCGGTGTTGTTGAAGAAGCTGCTGTTGGAGAACGTGATCGCGTTGTTGTTCGCCCCCGTGTTGCCCGACCAGGTCGTGTTGCCGGCGTTCACGTTCCGGCCGCCGGTGATCTGCTTGCCGGTCGCGCCGCTGATCGCGAGCGCGCCGGAGAAGGTGGTGCTGCCGGTGCCGAACAGGTTGCCGCCGGTCCAGCTCGATGCGTTCGCGACGGCGAGGTTGCCGGTGCCGCCGAGATTGCCGGCCGAGAACGTCAGGCTGCCGATCGACGAAGCCTGGCTGCCTTGCAGCGTGCCGCCGCTGACGCGCAGGTCACCCGTGCCGGTGAACGACAGCACGGTCACGTTGCCGGTCCGGAACTCGGTGTTGGACGCGCCCAGCAGCACGGCGTCGGCCGCGGTCGGCAATCCGGGTGTCCAGTTCGCCGTCAGGTCCCAGAACGACGCGCCGGGACCGATCCACGAGACGTCGGCCGCGTGAGCGGAGCCGAGGCCGGCGATCGCGAGCGCCGCCGCCAAGGTCGTCCTGGCGCAGGGCGCCGCGCATCTCCGTCGCGCGGCTTCGAGCGCGCCGCGGCGTCCTCCTCCCAACGAGTCCTCGAACCGGGGTGACGGTGTGCGCAGCATGGTCGCCTCTCCGAAGAGTGTTCAGGTCGGAACCGCTGCGCGAAGGAGAAGCCTTTTGCGAACGGCCCGATGGCGACGGTAGGGCGGGTGCGTTACCGGGGCGTTACCGGATCGGACCGCCGCGGCGCGGGCGAGCCCGCTGCGGCGCGATCCTCTCGCGCGGGTCCCTCTCAGCTGACGAGATAGCCGCCGTCGACCGGCAGGATGACCCCGGTCACGAACGCGGCGGCCGGCGAAGCCAGGAAGAGGACAGCGCCGGCCACATCGGCCGGCCGGCCCCAGCGCTTCAGCGGCGTGCGCGCCAGGATGGCCTCGCTGCGCGCCGCGTCTTCCTGCAGCGCGCCGGTCATGCGGGTCGCGATCCAGCCGGGTGCCACCGCGTTGACGCGGATGCCGTCATCCGCGTACGCGATCGCGAGCGACTTGGTGAGCTGCGCGACGCCGCCCTTGCTGGCCGCGTAGCCAGGCACCAGCGATCCGCCGAAGAAGCTCAGCATCGAGGCGGTGTTGACGATGCTGCCACCGGTGGCGCGCAGCTTGGCGCGGGCCGCGGCACAGGCGCGCAGCGTGCCGTTCAGGTTGATGTCGACGACCTGCGCGAAGACCTCGGGGTCGAGCTCGCTGCCGCGGCGCAGGATGCCGGCGCAGTTCACCAGCACGTCGAGCGTCGGCAGCGCATCGACGCAGGCGCGGACGGCAGCGTCGTCGCGCACGTCCAGCACCGCGCGTTTTGCCCCGGCGATCGCGGTGTCCTGCGCCGCGGCTTCGACCTCGGCGGCGGTCGCACCAGTCACTTTGACCCGCGCGCCTTGCAGCAGGAAGGCCGACGCGATACCGGCGCCGATGCCGGACGTGCCGCCGACCACCAGCACCTGGCGGCCGGCGAACACCTCGGGCGAAAACGTGTCGGTCGAATTCATGCGGCTCCTGTCATTGCCATCGCGGCCTGCACCTGCGCCATTCGCGGGATCGGTTCGACGGCGCCATAGCCCTCGGTCGAAAGGGCCGCAGCCACGGTCGCGTAGCGGGCGGCGGCGTGCAGATCATCGCCGGCGACGAGCCGGGCCAGCAGCGCCCCGCCGAAGGTATCGCCGGCGCCGGTGGCGTCGACCGGCGTGCACGGATGCGGCCCGACCCGGAACCGCTGCGTGGGGTCGGCGACCAGCACGCCCTGGGCGCCGAGCTTGAGCGCGACGGTTCCGGCGCCGAGGCGGAGGCAGAAGTCGGCCAGCGCCTCGGCATCGTCCAGGCCGCTGATCGCACGGACGTCTTCAAAACTGGGCAGGCAGATGTCGGACTGCGCGATCAGCTCGCGCATCACCGCGCGGGCGCGCGCGATCGGCCACAGCTTCAGGCGCAGGTTGGTGTCGAAGGAGACCCGGACCCGGCTTGCCTTCGCGATCTCGATCGCGGCGAAGCAGGTGTCGCAGGCGCTGTCGGAGATGGCTGCGGAGATGCCCGAGAGATGCAGGATCCGGGCTGCCGCGATGCGCTCGCGCGGCAGATCCTGCGGCCGCATGCGGCCGGCTGCCGAACCCTGCCGCAAGAAGCTGAAGTGATGGCCTTGCTCGTCGTGGTTCACGAAGTAGACCGCGGTGAAGGCGAGCGGGTCGGTGCGAACGTCGTCGTGGTTCACGCCCTCGGCGGTCCACAGGTCGCGCAGCATGCGGCCGTAGACGTCGTCGCCGACGGCAGACAGGTAGGCCACGCTCGCGCCTTGCCGAGCCGCGGCGATCGCGGCGTTGGAGGTGTCGCCGCCGAAGCCCTGCAGGTACATGCGGCCGCCGCGCTCGCCGGTCTGGTTGAACTCCACCATCGGCTCGCCCAAGGCCACGATCTCGCGGGTCACCGGCTCAACCTCTCGTCATCTCGCATCCGTTCGTGCAGGGTCGATGCCAAGCGCTGCGCGAGCGCTCTGGGAGTCCGCAAGGGAGACGATCTCTTCAAGACGAAACGCACGCGCCGTCGACACGGCCCGCGACTGTCAACTTGGGCTGCTGCTGCCGCGCAGCTTGCTCACGATGAACAGCAGCACGATGGCGCCGATGACCGAGGCGATCCAGCCGGCCGGCTCGCCGACGGCGTACCAGCCCAGGGATTGGCCGACAAAGCCGGCGATGAACGAGCCGGCGATGCCGAGCACGCAGGTCAGGATCCAGCCCATCTTCTGTTCGCCGGGCAGCAGAAAGCGCGCGATGGCGCCGACGATCAGGCCGACGATGATGGTGCCGATGATGCCCATGGGTGAACTCCCGTTGGTTTGAGAACTGAATCGTCAAGGCGAACGGCACCCAGGTGGTCGCCGCTGCACGGATGCGCTACTGGAGCGCCAATCGTAAGCGCCAGCAGGTCGGCGCACCCATCGGTGCCGCCACCGTCCCGACACCTGCGTTCGCAGCGGAAACGCGGCCCATGCTCGCGACCTGCGGACCTCGCGGTCGTTCAAATGCCGCGGCCGGGATAAAGCCCGCATGCCGAGCACGCCATTCAACGCAAGCGCTCCTGCAACTGCGCCAACTGCCCGGTGAATGCTGTCGCGTTTTCGAGGCAGCGCAGGTCCAGCAGCAGACGGTCGTCGGCGATCCGGCCGATCACCGGCAGCGGCAACGCGCGCAGCGCGGCGGCGAGCGCATCGAGTGCGGTGCCGACGCCCTTCTTCTGCAAGGCGCGCGGCGAGATCGCAACGCCGGCCGACGGCAGACGCTCGACCGGCAGCGAGCCCGAGCCGATCTGGCCGAGCAGGTCGACCGCCTCGACGTCGTAGCGCGGCGCCACCGCCTCGGCGAGCCGCGGACGCAGCTCGACGGCCAGCGCGCGGATCGCCTCGACCGGCCGCGTCAAGAGGCGCAGCGTCGGCAGATCGCGCGCGAGGCGCTCGGGTCGCAGGTAGAGCATCAGGGTCGCTTCGAGCGCGGCGAGCGGCAGCTTGCTCACGCGCAGCGCCCGCTTCATCGGAAACTGGCGGATGCGATCCACCGACTCGCGGCTGCCGACGATCAGGCCGGCCTGCGGTCCGCCGAGCAGCTTGTCGCCGCTGAAGGTGACGACGTCGCAGCCGGCGCCGAGCATCTCCTGCGGCAGCGGCTCGCGCGGCAGGCCCCAGCGCGCGAGGTCGACGAGCGACCCGCTGCCGAGGTCGGTGGCGAGCGGCAGGCCGCGCGCATGGACCAACGGCGCCAACGTCGCTTCGTCGACCGCCGCGGTGAAACCCTGCACCGCGTAGTTGCTCGTGTGCACCTTCATCACCAATGCGGTGGCCGGGCCGATCGCCCGTTCGTAGTCGTGCGGATGGGTGCGGTTGGTGGTGCCGACCTCGACCAGGGTCGCCCCGGCGCTTGCCATCACGTCGGGCATCCGGAACGCACCGCCGATCTCGACCAGCTCGCCGCGCGAGACGATCACCTCGCGGCCGCGCGCCAGCGCCGCGATCGTCAACAGCACCGCGGCGGCGTTGTTGTTGACGACGGTCGCCGCCTGCGCACCGGTGATCGTGCAGAGCAGCTCCTCGACGATCGAGTCGCGGTCGCCGCGCCCGCCCGACCCGAGGTCGTACTCGAGGTTGTTCGGTCCGCTCATCGTCGCGAGCAGATGCTGAAGCGCCGGCTCGGCGAGCAGCGCGCGGCCCAGATTCGTATGGATCACCGTGCCCGTCAGGTTGAGCACGGCGCGCAGGCGCGGCTGCAGGCGCGACGCCAC
>JBDSAB010000589.1:0-4287 GCA_039922395.1 Caldimonas sp. | reverse complement strand
GAGCGGCGCGAGCTGCGGCGAACGACGATCAACGCGACGCCCGAGGCGATGCTCGACGCGGCCTGACCGCGCGCCGGCGAGCGGGCGATTCGCGCGCTCGAGCCGCTAGGCCGGCTGGATCGCGAGGCGGCCCGAGCGTGCCTGCCACGCTCCCGTCATCACGGTCCACAGCCGCCCGGCCGACATCGCCGCGTCATTGTGAATCGTCGCGGGCAGGCGGCAGACCAACGGAAGCCGGCCGTCCGCCAGATCCCGCAATGCGCGGCGCAGGCCTTCGCGGGTCGGACTCACGGCAACGCCGACCCCGCCGGCCGCCTCGACCATCGAACGGTGGTCGCCGTGAATGACCGGCGCGCCGCACAGCTGAGCTTCGAGCAGCGGAATGCCATATCCCTCGTACAGCGACGGCATGACGAAGGCTTCACAGCGCGCATACAGGTGGACGAGCACATCGGTTGGCACGAAGCCGAGCCAGCGGATGCGACCGCCGAGTGCCGGATCCGCAAGGGCCTCATGCAGCCGCTCGTCCAGCCAGCCGCGGCCGCCGGCGATCACCAGGGTCGGCAGCGCCGCGCCGCCAGCCGTGCACTCGGCATGGACTTCGACGAGCGCGCGGAGGTTCTTGCGGGGCTCGAGCGTGCCGACAGTCAGCAGGTACGGCGTCGACACGCCGAGGCGATGCAGCGTGGCATCGGCAGCCGCGCGCTCGACCGGCGCGAAGGCCGGGCGCGCGAGGGGCTCGATGACGGCGTCGGGCTCACGCCCGTAGTGAAGCGACACGTCGTCCGCCGTGGCCCTCGATACGGTGACCAGCCGGTCGGCGGCGCGGGCGCACAGCGGCTGGAAGACCCGCTGCTTCCAGCGCACCGACGGCCGCTGGGTGGCCGGCGCGAAGCGATGGACCAGGTCGTGGATCGTCAC
This sequence comes from Caldimonas sp., assembly GCA_039922395.1. GTDB lineage: Bacteria > Pseudomonadota > Gammaproteobacteria > Burkholderiales > Burkholderiaceae_C > Schlegelella_A. Next base: position 3,366 of record JBDSAB010000589.1, on the reverse strand, counting down.
CACCGAAGCCGTGCGCTGCAGGCCGTGCAGCGGGATCAGACCGTTCGTGCCCCAGAACACATCGATCGCGTCGGCCATCAGCATCCGAGGCAGCTTCGTGTTGTGCCAGATCGGCCCGCGCCGCAGCGGCCGGCTGATCCGATGGACGATGTTCGGTGCGGTCGGAAAGTCGCCGTCGCCGTTGCTGTAGAGGAAGAATTTCGTGTCAGGCTGCTGCTCGCTCAGCGGTCCGAGGAGCGCTTCCACGTAATTGCCGATGCCGGTGCGGCTGCCGGTCAGACAGCACGCGTCCAGGCCGATGCGCGCGAGGCCGATCCGCGTCACTGCCACATGGGAACGAGCCAGCCGTACAGACTGGGGCGGCGCCGGTGGATCGCCCGGGCAAGCCGCCACTGGACGTAGCGCCGGTGCCAGTTGTCGGGCCGTGCTTGGCGGCTCAGCAGCTGCGCGAGGTCGAAGAAGGCCAGCGTTTGGAACTCGGTCGTGCAGGCCAGCACCTTCATCTTCGGATCGACGTCGATGCCCTTTGGACCGCCCTCCTCCGGATTGCTGCGACCTCGAAGGTACGTCGGCCGGTCGAGCACCGGAAACATCCGGCAGGGATCGCGCGTGCCCCGCCAGTCGGCCGCACCGCGCGCATAGACGTTTACGTAGCGCGCATGCGCGTCGGCCACCAGCACGTGGCGATGGTCGCGGGTGAAGCGCACCCCGTGCGGGCAGATCACGTTGCGCAACACGGCGTCCGGTGCTGCATCGGGGTTGAGCGTGGCGGTTCGCCGGTACAGCAGGACTTCGTGCGTGTCGTGGCTGCTGACGGCAATCCAGGTGCCGTCCGGGCTGAAGCAGATGCCGTCAGGCACCTCGAGGCCGCGCCGCAGCAGAGGCTCGTCGCGGACGCTGGCAAAGCCGTGTCGGCGATCGAGCACGTGACGCGTTACGACGTTCGAATAGTTGTGGCAGACGAGCAGCTCCAGCCTGTCCTGCCCGAGCGGGAAGCACGCGACCGATCCGGGCGTGCGGATCGGCACGGACGCGTCGCCCGTGATCGACTGCATCGGCCGGATCACGCCCGGGCTCGACCCCTGCGGCGCCGCGTACACCTGTACGCCACCCTCGCGATTGGCGACGGCCAGGGTCGATTCGTCGAGGAAGCAGAGGCCGTGCGGGTTTCGGAGCGTCGCCGATTCGATCTCGACGGCACCGCCGACGAAGACCTTCCTGCCCTGACCCGAGTCGACGATGGCGACGTCGAACAGGGCGATGCGATTCGTACGGAATCCAGCGATCGCAAGACGGCTGCCGCTCGGCGAGAACATGACGTCCTCGGTGCGCCCGAGACCGGTCAGCACGGCCTGTGCGGATGGCGAGACGGTGCACTCGAGGCGGGCATTCATGGACCGGTCAGCATAGCCGCGCGACCCGATCGCGAGGCGCGAACTAATGCCGCAGAAGTGCGGTCGATCGCCGGCGCCCTTGTAACGTCCGGCCCGCGCCGTCACGGTGTCACAGGCCTTTGTCGTGTGCCATCATCTTGTGAACGACATGGAGCTCCTTCATGGGAAAACTGCGAACCTCGATCCTCAATCTCCAGAAGCTGCTCATCGACAACCCCGCGCAGCAAGAGAAGGTGGAGAAGGAGCTGGAACGGGAGATCCACAACGTCAACCAGATCGGGGGGACCGCCGATGAAGGCTGGAACCAGCTCTACATCCAGTTGGCGTCGAAGTTCGAGGACGAGGGGACGACGGTCGACGCGAACAAGGGCAAGACGCTGAAGGAAGTCCTCGACAAGTCGTTCGTCGCCACGATCAAGGGCATCGAGTCGTACCGGCAGGACATGTTCAGGGCCTGCGCGAAATTCACGACCGTCTACGAGAACGGGTTGGGTCAGATGAAGGCCGACCTCGCGAAGGCCGAGGACGAGGCCAAGGCCCTGCGCGCCATCGCGCTGAAGAAGAAGGCCAAGTGGCTGGCGAGCGCGAAGTACAAGGACAAGATCAAGGGCTACCTCGAAGTCATCGACTCCGTCGACAGGATCATCACCAGCCAGAAGAAGCAGCTCGCCACCATCAAGACCTACGACCAGGCCTGGGCCAGCAAGAACTTCCCGGCGCTCCGGCTGGCGATGACGGTCGCGGATGTGAAGGACCGCGCCTCGATGAGCACGGCGGCGAGCGTCAAGGCCTACCTCGGCAACCTGAACGGGGTCAACGACCAGGTTCGCGGCCTGCGCGGCGAATACAAGACGATGGCCGGCCAGATGTCTTCGATCAAGGCGATGGCCGCGGATGCCGACGACCTCGAGGTGATCGAGGAGAAGAAGGCAGATCCGGCCAAGGCTGCGAAGCTTCTGGGCATCAGCGACACGGCCAAGCTGAAGCAGGCGATGGAAGCGCAATCCGACGGCGACGAGAAGACCGCGCTCAAGCTCCTCGGCGAGCTGGCGAAGGACGAGAAGCGCAAGGACAAGGCCGATGCGATGTTGAAGGCCCTGGTGAAGTCCGGCCTGCTGTAGCCGACGGCGCTGACGTCTTGTCGCGGCCGGAAACGACGCGCCGTACCGCGCCGATCGCCCCAACCCTCCGCTGGAGGCTCAAGCCTCCAGCGTCTTCAGAGCGGCATGTTGCCGTGCTTGCGCCACGGGTCCTCGACCTTCTTGTCGCGCAGCATCGCGAGCGAGCGGCAGATGCGCTTGCGGGTCTCGTGGGGCTGGATCACGTCGTCGATGTAGCCGCGCGCGCCGGCGATGAACGGGTTTGCGAACTTGGCCTTGTATTCGGCCTCGCGCGCCGCGAGCTTGGCCGGATCGCCCTTCTCCTCGCGGAAGATGATCTCGACCGCACCTTTGGCACCCATCACCGCGATCTCGGCGTTCGGCCACGCGAAGTTGACGTCGCCGCGCAGGTGCTTGGAGCTCATCACGTCGTAGGCGCCGCCGTAGGCCTTGCGCGTGATCACCGTGATCTTGGGCACCGTGCACTCGGCGTAGGCATACAGCAGCTTCGCGCCGTGCTTGATGATGCCGCCGTACTCCTGCGAGGTGCCGGGCATGAAGCCGGGCACGTCGACGAAGGTGACGACCGGGATATTGAACGCATCGCAGAAGCGCACGAAGCGCGCGGCCTTGATGCTGCTCTTGATGTCCAGACAGCCGGCCAGCACCAGCGGCTGGTTGGCGACGATGCCCACCGTCTGGCCTTCCATGCGACCAAAGCCAGTGACGATGTTCCTGGCGTAGTCGGGCTGCAGCTCGAAGAAGTCGCCGTCGTCCACGACCTTGAGGATCAGTTCCTTGATGTCATAGGGTTTGTTGGCGTTCTCGGGCACCAGCGTGTCGAGCGAGTAGTCCACACGCGTGGCCGGGTC